>JANQSM010000138.1 GCA_028284025.1 Alphaproteobacteria bacterium
GGAACCAAACGCTGGATCACCAATAGTCCGGTTTCTGATATCCTTATTATATGGGCCAAGGATGAGGAAGATAAAATTAATGGTTATATCGTAGAGACAAAGTCCAAAGGCCTTGAGATTGAGGGATTTGTTGGGCGTGTCAGTTTGCGTGCTTCTGCCGGAGGAATAGGGCACTTTAAAGACGTTTTTATTCCTGAGGAAAATAAACTGCCTGAGGCAAAAGGGCTTAAGGCAGCATTTGGCTGCCTGAATAATGCGCGCTTTGGTATTGCCTGGGGCACAATGGGTGCGGCAACGGCTTGCTGGCATCGCGCTAGAGAATACACAATGGAACGCAAACAGTTTGACCAGCCACTAGCTTCTAACCAGCTGATACAAAAGAAATTAGTGGATATGCAAATTGAAATTACCCTTGGCCTTCATGCTTGTTTACGGCTAGGGAGACTAAAAGATCAAAATTCTGTTGCCCCAGAGGCGATATCCATGCTAAAACGCAACAACTGTGGAAAGGCATTGGAGATTGCACGCACGGCGCGTGATATGTTGGGGGCAAATGGAATTATTGATGAATACGGGGTCATCCGCCATATGGTTAATCTGGAATCGGTTAACACATACGAAGGTACCCATGACATCCATACACTTATCCTCGGACGTGCTCAAACGGGTATTCAAGCCTTTTCAAGCTAAACTGTTAATATTTATAAACTTTTTTGGATTTTTCCTAAAATTTGTACATCATTTTAGGGATTCTTAAATATTTATTACCTAATTATTAATTTTCTTGACATTTTATTTGCTAAATGCGATGATAAAACCTAATAATAAGTTAAAAAGGCAGAAAAAAGTATCTCTAGAGAATACTGCCATCGATGCCCCCATAAAAATAAAGAGGAATACACATAAACGGTGGAGCAGAAGAATGCAGGACATTCTTGAAAGACCTAAAAGTACAGTAAAATCAAGCGATCTCCTTGAAAAGATTAAGCAGCGAAAATCCAAGGGCCTGAAAGTTGAAAACGATGGCTCTGTGGCACAAAAAGCTGCCCAAAAGGCTCGAAAAGGTAAGAAAAACCCTGGGAGTAACACTTCTTCCTCAGCAAAGAAAAAAAACGGGAATAGCTACAAGGTTTCTCTAAAAAACTCACCTCCCATTTCTGAGGGGCTGATTGTTTCAGATAACATTGATACGCAGGCAGAAGAGCGAAGATCCGTTGAAATCGCTGGTAATATTAATAACGATACCGTTGACCCGGAGGTTTTTGAAGAAGAAATTCTTAACCCGGTTGTTGAAGAAACGGCTTCTAATGAGCCTGAGGAAACACCTTCTACGCCAAGTGAACCAGAAGAAGATACACCGGTAGAAGAGCCAACTACACCTTCCAATCCGGTGAACCATACAAAAGACAATGGCTCCAGACTTTTTAAGAAAGACAGGTCTTCGGACTGCAATGTGCAATCTGGTTCAGAAGAATCAATAAGATTTTTACCCAATTCGACAATCACAAACCTGATGAATGAAAATCCGTCTGGGGGGGCTCGCAGACAGCTGGCCGCCGCACTAAGCATTCGTGAAGAAGAATGCCGGGTGAAAACTCCGATTGATTCATCAGGAACGCCGGTTGAAGATCCAATCATACCGCCTTCCCTTAATCCACTTGCTGCGCGTAAGGCTGTTTCTATGGCCAACCGTTTGGGGTTGGGTTTGAAGCCGGGTGAGATTAATGCAGTGATTGATAATCCAAAAGCATGGGCGACTAACCAGATCAGGCCTGTGCAACTTGGTGGAATGCAATCTGGCATGATTAGTGAGTATGAATTGATGGAGCTGTATACTGAACGGTATCGCACCACAATTGACGGCCAGTTAATAAGTGATGTAAGCGGACTTCCAGGAATTTTTGCAGAAACAGATTATCCAATCATTAATGAGGTTTATCTTCAATCGGAGAGAGATTTCTGGAAAAAGGTGATGGTAACAGCAAATCCTGTTTTAGTAAGATACGCTATGTTTTTGGCGAATGCTGTCACCATTTCTTACGCTGGGAATCGCTGGACAGATCGTCAAAATTTAGGCTTCTACATTACAAAATATGCCTTCTTCCTTGAGCAAATTCTTCCCTTTGCTGCGGGTGGGACATATGCGGATTTGCTTAAGAAGGTCGAAGTTTCTTACCAGATGTCCTACTTCCTGGATAACATGAGCAATATTGGAACCAATGAGAACTTAGCCCGTGAATTCCTTGAACTACATACGGTTGGGATAAACGGTGGATATGGTCAGGAAGATGTGGAATGGATGGCCGCTATTTTGTCTGGTCGTCGCCACGTAAATATGCGGGTTATGCTTGATTTTTACGCCTGGTTGGAGGAGCAATCTAATCCAGAAGATATAGATATTGCATCAATACATTTTGGGACCCCATACTTTGACTGGTTCAGACATAATGTTCAAAACAGAGTTACAAACCACCTGGCACATATTGAATTGCCTTTTATTGGGTATGAAAGAGATTACAACCCGCAAACTGAAGGAAGAGATATTTTACCGGAAGTTATTGATCTGGTGGCTGCTTTACCGCAAACAGCGGCATTTTTCGCACAAAAAGCACGCGCAGAATATTTCTCTGATGTTCCGGATGATGACATCGAATTACGCCTGGCAGAGGTTTACCTGAGTACGGGTGGCGATCTTCGTGCCTTCATGATGGAAATTATCGATATTGCGGATGAAATTGGAACTTCTGGATCTGTTGAAAAATTCTCTGACTCTATGGGCTTCCTGATTAGTGCAACGCGTGCATCTGGGCTTATAAAATCAGGAGATTCAGTTGATGAACATATGCAAAAGCAGCGTCTTGACAGCTTTATTGAGCATACCCGTCTTTTGAAACAGGAATTTTCAACGCCGGATACACCGGAAGGGTATTTTAAGAATAAAGAGCTTTGGCTGACTCCGGCATTATTGTTGGAAAGATTAAAATTCCTGGTCAATCTTACATCTGAAATGGTGAATGTGTATGCAAGTTTTGATGACTTTTATAACAGCATCATGGGCGGAGCAGATGCCCAACCTTCAGAAAGCCAGCAGTTAATTCGACAAGTTGGGGAAGAAAATATGATTGCTGGAATGCTCTACACCATGATGAGCGAAGAATTTATGCGGAGGGATTTATAATGGCTATTTCAAGACGCGGATTCATCAAAGCCATGGGATGCTGCGCTGCCGGAGCTGGTTTAGGGACACCAACCTTTTCTGCGGCAGGCCAGGGCGCTCAAACAGACAAGAAATTTATTTTTATTAATCTTAAGGGTGGGTGTGATTTCCTGAATGTCTTGATTCCGCATTTTGAATCAAATTATACGGCATTGCGGCCTGGTCTTGCGATTCCAGCGCCTGGAGCCTCCAACGGAATGCATGCTAATATTGATATTGAAGCCATTGATCTAGGCAGCTTTGGGAGCAATTTTGATGGTGCAGGTTCCCGCAAGTTCAACCTTCACCCGGTGATGCATAACCTGAAACAATTAATTGATGAAGGGTCTGTGCGGATGGTGCATGCGGCCAGTCACTCACCAGTTGCCAACCGTTCTCACTTTGAGATGCAGGATTTGTTGGAAATGGCAATGCGGGAACAGAGTGCACAACGTGAAGGGTATATGAACCGCCTGCTGGATGAGGTAAATTCTGCAAGTAATCTTCCCGGGCTGGCTATCAGCAATAACACAGCCTTGCCATTGGCTTTGAGAGGATCCAACGACGGGACGGGTGTTTTATTACCGCCGCATAGCATTCCAAATGCGGCTAATATTTTTGAAACTCTTGGATCTCTTTACCAGGATGATCCATTCCTGACAGAAGCTTTACAAGGAATTGATGATTTAAGCAGATCCATGGAAAATACAATGGAGGATCACCCAGATTTTGATTGGGATGGAGTTTTAGCGGCTAATTTTCAGCAACAATGCGAACTTGCCGGGATTTTCTTAGGCCTAAGTCCTGAATTAGCCCCAATGAGTGTGTACATTGCTCAACAAGGGTATGATACCCATGCTAACCAAGAAATCGGAAACATCAATCAAATTGAACGTGGGCGCTTGCGGCGCTTGTTAAGAGCTTTGGATGAAGGTATCGGGTCATTGGTCTCTATCCTGAAAGGGATTAATGTCGGTGGCGGAAAAACCATGTACGATAATACCTTGATCTTTATTGTATCTGAATTTGGCCGCAGCGTGGTACAGAACACTGATAATGGTTGTGACCATGGATATGGCGGTGGGGCTATTCTTTTAAATGGTACCAACGGATCCGTAGGAACTGGTTACATTCAAACTGTATGGCCGGGTATGGCAGATCACCAGCTAACCAACAATGACCTGATGGCCACAATTGATATTTGGCATGATGTTTTAGGCCCTGCGGTGCAAGATCACTTTAGTGACGATTTAACTGAACTGACTGATGCCCAGTTGCGGACAATATTCCCTGCGCTGGACGAGTCTTTTTCATCGATTTTATAAGTTAAGTATAATTACTAAAAATTCTTTTGCTTGAGCTAACTTCGTTCACATTGTTGAAGGGAAAGCATCTATGAGCGAGTACAAGACCCAAGACAAAATAATGAAGAGAGCAGACTTGTTTAGTCAGTACGGTTTGCTGGATTTAACTGCTGAACTGATTATTCAGCAGTACAACCTTGAGAAATCAAATCGCCTTTCAAAAGGGCGGATTTGGAGTTTTCTGCAGAGGTTAGTCGATTTAACAGAAGATTCCCTTTATTTTGAAGAGCTTCATTCCGTACGGATTAGCTTGAATCATGCAGAGCTTTTGATGCTGCAGAGTGAGAATTCCCAAGAAACTTTGCAGGAGATTTTGCGGGAGGTTATCTCAATACTTCGCCGCGATTTTATTCATTTTATGCACGTGAATGAGGCAAGCAGTGGGTGGTATTTATTTTTATATGATAAATTAAGAGGACACACCGGTTGTGCCAGGATTCCTGCCCATATCTTTGATGATTTGGAAAGACAGGCGATTCAGGCCCGAACCAAAGAGGGGTTATTTCAGGACTTAAGGTATGCACGCCGGGCTTTGTCCTTAAAATGTGTTACACGGGAACACACAATAGATGACTTGATAAAACATGTGATTATTCATTTACAAAACAGTTTGCAAACGGACAATTTAGTTGATTGTTCTTTGGAAAGATTGCTAGAATTAATTGAAGATGAAGCACTTATCTATTCTACGGAATAGCACCATTCAAACCCTAAATAGGATAATTCTTTGACAAAAATACGTTCTCTTACTTTTGCTTTAATCCTGACGTTATTCGGGCTTGTTCCTTTAGCCAATGCATATGCAGACAGTCCTTCTATTACTGTGAGTGATGCTTTTTCACGTCCGGCAATTAAAGGCGGGTCCGGGGCCGTTTTCATGGTTATCCAGAATGATGGTACTGAAGGGGATGTGCTTTTGTCTGCAAAGTCAGATGTCGCCCAGACAATTGAATTGCATACTATCACGATGAAAAATGATATGATGCAGATGCGATCTATAGAGTCCGTCGACGTTCCAGCAGGTCAAAAAACTGCCTTTTTCCCAGGTGGGATGCACATCATGCTTATTAATCTGAATCATGCCTTAAAGGCGGATGAAGTCATTAATTTAACTCTTAATTTTGAGAAAGCAGGAGAAGTGCCGGTGAGAGCACAGGTCCAAAATATCGGACACCCTGCAAACTAGCCTTTTTTACCCTATCGATGCTCTAAATTTCCCTAATTTACGCCCATTCGGGTGTGATATTATTACATCTTTTGCCGCAACGAATTGTTAACACTTTAACCATTAAAATAATATTACAAGAGGCAAAAAAACGCGATAGGTATAAAAAAATTATAAAAAATCTCTCGCTCTAACATATTGATTTTTAACAACTTTAATGTAGAGCACCATGGGACAGAAAATATTTAGATACAATTTGATCTACTCTTTAAAATTTATTCACTCCTCTATCATAAACTGGAAACATAAGCACAACACATCAAAGGGGGGAACAATGATCGGGAAGTTGCTTGGGGGATTAACGTGGGCTATTGCTCTAGTAGTCATAACATTTTCAGTAAACACAAATATTGCTAAAGCTGATACTTTACAGCTTAATCAGCCAGATGAAGCCTCACAGAATATGTATTTAAAAGGTATTCCGATGGAGCATATTTTGCGTGCCACATCCATCAACATCATGAAGGGTGGAAATACCAAAGTTATTAAGACAGCACGTAGCTGCATCAACAAGTACATTAAAGTACAATCAGATGAACAAGTAGTTTCAATCATTTTAGCCAGCCACCCAGGTGTACTGTCTGCATCTAC
>JANQSM010000172.1 GCA_028284025.1 Alphaproteobacteria bacterium
TGCCCTGCTGGTAATTTATGGTTCTGCTTTTATTGGCTGGCTACTCACGCAATCTATGCCCTCTGTCGTTGGTTTAACCTTAAATGTGCAACGTGATGAACGCATGCGCCAATTAAAGAAACGACAGAAAAAATTAATTGAGGAATGGGGTAATACCATTACCGAATCTGCCACCCGCCATTACACTGGCGATGATGATGACGAAGATACTGATGTAGGCGAAGATACCAAAGCTTAATCAAACCCCATAGCAAATCCGCCGCTTTAGCAAAATACCCTGGATCCAAGCCATTGCCCGGGATGACGAATAGAAAAAAATTGAAAATAAGAAGATATGCTTACAAAGGCTCTTTTGAAATGGCGTCCTGGACTTTCTCAAGTGCCCGGTTTTCAATCTGCCGAATCCGCTCACGACTTACGCCGTACTCCTGACTTAAGTCTTCAAGCGTTAAAGCAGGGTCTTCCAAACGGCGCTTGATCAAAATTTCTTTCTCACGCGGCTTTAGAGTTTCCAGTGCTTTTCTGAATAATCCCCGGCGTTTGGACATTTCATCCTGCTCGGTTAAAATCTGTTCCTGGTTCTTGCTGTCATCCACCAGCCAATCTTGCCATTGACCAGCGCCTTCTTCATAAACCGGGGCATTCAAAGACTGATCTCCTCCGGCCATGCGACGATTCATCTGAATGACATCCTCTTCTGATACATCCAGCTTTTTAGCAATAGCACCAAGATGCTCCTGGGTCAGATCCCCTTCTTCATAGGCATCCATTTTTCCTTTTAGCTTGCGCAGATTAAAAAATAGCTTTTTCTGAGATGCTGTCGTTCCCATTTTCACCAATGACCAGGATTTTAGGATAAATTCCTGGATGTGGGCACGAATCCACCACATGGCATAAGTAGATAGTCGGAAACCTTTTCGGGGGTCAAATTTTTTGACCGCTTGCATTAAGCCAATATTACCTTCAGAAATTAGGTCACTGACCGGTAATCCATACCCTTTATACCCAAAGGCTATTTTAGCAACCAGGCGCAAGTGCGATGTTACAAGGCTATGGGCAGCCTGCGTATTTTGGTCATAATACCAGCGGTTGGCCAGATCGACCTCTTCTTCTTTCTTTAAAATCGGAAATTTTGCAATTTCCTGTAAATACTGGCTTAAACCACCTTCGGGTGATAGTGCAATTGCTTTTAAATTACTCATCTTTCTATGATACCCCTGTTTCTCTTCCTATCGTTAGCACTCTTATATTATGAGTGCTAGAAATTAACATTATTCTAACAAAATTTCAAGCTTTTGTCTCCAAAAACCTTATATATGCAAGGTTCGCAGAGTTTCAACCAGCATGTTCATATCGGGAGGACATTTTGTTGTAAATTCCAGATATTTGCCCGTTTTAGGGTGTTTAAACCCTAATTTACAGGCATGAAGTGCCTGACGGTTGAAGCTATTAATTACTTCGGTTTGCTGTTCTGAAAAGTTACATTGCGCTTTTCTCATTTTTTGAGTTGCTGAACGTCCATATACCGAATCCCCCACAAGCGGATGGCCAATATGCGCCATATGTACCCGAATCTGGTGGGTACGCCCGGTTTCCAGCTTCACATCCGCTAAACAAGCTATATCTGCAAAAGTTTCTTGCACCTTGTAATAAGTTATGGCTTTTTTACCGCCCCGGGCCACAACCGCCATTTTTTTGCGGTTTTTTGGATGGCGACCGATATGGGTCTCAATGTGCCCCTGCCGGGGAAGAGGTACTCCCCATATAAGCGCTTGATACATGCGTGTTATTTCGTGTTTTTCAAACAGTTTGGCCAATTTCAGATGGGTTTCATCTTCCTTGGCCACTACCATCACGCCACTGGTATCTTTGTCCAGCCGGTGCATAATACCTGGCCGTTGACCGTCTTCTCCGATAGACGAAAGCTTGCCTCCAGTATGAGCCAGCAACCCGTGTACCAGGGTGGCCTCTGGCGTACCATCTCCCGGGTGCACCACCAAACCGGCAGGTTTATTCAAAACAATAAGGAAATCATCCTCGTACAAAATCTCCAGATCCATGGAGACAGGTGTTAGGAGTGTCTCCTCAGCAGCGGGGAGAAACAATTCAATCTGGCTACCAGCAGCAATCTTATGCTTTATGGTGTCAATCTTGTGGCCATCGACAGTCACATGACCCTGTCGAATGATTTCCTGCAAGCGATTGCGAGAAGCTTCCGCCACCTGATCTGACAAAAACTTGTCCAGCCGTCCGCCTTCATAAGCATCAGACACAATAAAAGTAAAATGTTTGCTGGATGTCATAGGCTATACATAGCCTGGAATGGGGTAAGACTCAACCAGTGGTCTACTGAATTGTCAAAATTTCTGCGGCGTAAAGATTCGTGTATCCTGCTACGAACAGAAAATAAAATAGAATAAGAGCAAAAAATTGTTTCATATATACCTGCCAGCCTTTTCCTAGTTACACGGGAGACTGATTTTAGTGTAAGTTAGTTTGGTTAACGATTGGTTAGCAGGTATTCCCTTGAAAATAATGAAGAAATAATGAGGCAAAATAAAAACCCCCGCCAAGGCAGGGGTTTTCAAGCGTACTTTTTTACTAAAAAAAGGCTGACTTACATCGCTTCCTGTTTTTCAACATCAGCGGCAACCTGCATTCTGACAATTTTGTCAGGGGAACTGACTTGCCCATTACGGGTTGGGTCGCCTTTTTTAATCTGATCCACGTATTCCATGCCGCTTACAACTTCACCCCAGTACGTGTACTGACCATCCAGAAAGTTGGAATCTTGCAAGACGATAAAAAACTGGCTGTCTGCACTATCAGGATCCTGTGCCCGAGCCATAGAAACTGCGCCACGCACATGGTCACCCTTGTTAAATTCAGCTTTCAGTTGCTTGCCGGACCCCCCGGTTCCAGTGCCAGTTGGATCCCCCGTCTGGGCCATAAAACCTTCGATCACGCGATGGAATACAATGCCATCATAAAATCCCTGACGGGCCAATTCCTTAATGCGTTTTACGTGGTTAGGTGCCAGGTCAGAGTGCATTGCGATGACAACACGGCCATCTTCCAAGTCAAGATAAAGTGTATTTTCCATGTCCAATTCTTGTTTTTGTTGATGTTTCATTGAAGTATCTGGCGCTTCTGCCATGACAGGCATCGCCATCCATACGAAAAAAGTAAATAAAATTAAAGGTGTTAGGTGCCGTTTCATGGCTATTCCTCCATTACATATTAAAAGGAACGCCAAGTGTACTACGGTTTTTTAGGCTTTGTAAAGGCACCTGCGATTTCTTCCATCGCTGCCTGGTGCTGGCTGGACCCTGGTTGTGGTTTAGTCGCCGGGACAGAATCCCAAAAGCTGTCGGTCTGCTTGGCAGTTGCAGAAGCTGGGTTATTGGCCATTTGCGTTACCAATTTGCTTAAATCATCATCAGAAATCTGGCCAGCCTTGCGTTGGCTAGGGACGGATTTCATCCGTTTTTGACGCTCCTGGCTTAAATAACGCTGAATAGCAAATATTGCTGCACTGGATAAAAACGGCTGTGTCAAACCCGCGTATAAAAGCTCATCTTCAGCAGCCCATTGTTGCAAAAATATAGCGGCTTGCATGTGGTTTCCCTCTGCCTGCTCTAAAGCTTTTTCAATCTTTTTCTCAAGATATGTTGCCATCACAAATATCCTTACAAATTTAAAGACCCTTTATTATATACCAAAAAGGCCAAAAATCATAGCTTTCTTTGGGAAACAAGCCGAAAGAAGCCAGAAAGCACAATAATGCCAACACCAGCCCACAACCAGATCATCAGCGGATTATAAATCAGGCTAATAATCCATGCCTCGGATTTTGGATCAAAGCCATTGAAAAGAATATATAAATCCCCTTCTAACGTGGTATGAATAGCCGCTTCAGTTGTTGTCATGTCTGCCACCGGATAATACCGCCGTTGTGGGTGAAGTTTAAAATCATCCCCATAACCCGTAATTTTAAGGTCTGCCTGATTAGCATAATAATTGGCACCAAACACGTCTTTCACAGCAGTTAAGGTCAGGCTATGTCCAGCAAAAACAATCTCTTGCCCTGGCACCATTAGCGTAACTTTTTCTTCTTTCCAGGTTGCAGAACCCACCATGCCAATCACACAAACCCCCACACCAAAATGGGCCAGCAACATAGGCAAATTACGCCCTTTTTGATCAAAGACTTTTGCCAAAGACGCGGCACAAACAACAATTCCCATAGTAAGCCCCAGCAAAGCATAAAGAGACGTTTCAGGAAAAGACCATACCAAGTACACAAAAACAAAAAGAGTAAGCAGACCAGGCAAGTTCAAAGATCTTATCACGGCTTGAGGTTTGGTTTTTTGCCAATTCAAGAACGGTACCAAAATCATACCCAACAGCATCAACACAAACAATGGCAGCATCACTTGTTCATAATAGGCAGGTCCGATAGAAACAATTTTAACATCCAACGTTTGGGCAAAAACCGGGTAAAGAGTCCCTAAAAAGACGATAAACGCACAAAGGGACAGGATAAAATTATTTAATACCAGGCTGGATTCTCTGGAGAGTAAATGAAACCAGCCCTTGCCCGGCAAGGATGCCGCCCGGTGCGCATAAAGCCAAAATCCCCCCAAAGCTACCAGCATCAAGATTGCCAGGATAAAAAGTCCACGAGACGGATCACTGGCAAAAGAATGAACGGAAACCAGAACACCAGACCGTACAAGGAATGTGCCCAGAATGCTTAAGATAAAGGTGAGTAAACTTAAAAATACTACCCACCGCGCTAACATATTGCGACGCTTCAGCACGCTGACAGAATGTAATAATGCCGTCCCGGTCAGCCACGGCATTAGCGAAGCATTCTCAACCGGGTCCCAAAACCACCAGCCGCCCCAGCCCAATTCATAATACGCCCAGTAACTTCCCAGCGCAATTCCCGCAGTTAAAAACAACCAAGCAGCCAGTACCCAGGGGTATACGTGTCCTGCCCATACTTTATCAATTGACCGATACCATAATCCAGCCATAGCAAATGCAAAAACGATAGAAAACCCAACATAGCCTAAATACAGCATGGGGGGATGAAACGCCAAAGCAGGGTCTTGTAGTAATGGATTCAAATCCAGCCCTTCTGGTGGTGTGACATCCAGCAAAGCGAAAGGATTGGAAGTCAGTACTGCAAACAATAAAAAGATAAATGTCAGCCCTCCCTGCACGGCCAGAGTCATAGATTTTTGCTGGTGGTTTTTGGGCCAATAGCCCCCAGCTAATGCCGCTCCATAACCTGCCAACACCAAAACCCATAGCAACATGGAGCCTTCATGATTACCCCATGTCCCGGCAATTTTATAAATGTCCGGTTTTAGGGTATGGGAATGTTCAAACACAATTTTTAAAGAAAAGTCCGAAACATAAAACCCGTAAACCAGGCAAAGAAAAGCGAGCAATACCCCGGCAAGAGTCACAAGAGGGAGTATCAATGTCAGTTTTGGATTTCTCATTGTAAAGGGTTGCACCGACTGCCCCAAACTAGCCAGGGCCGCCACAGTTAATCCTGCAAGTCCAATGATGGATATCATGGCAAGACTATAGGCTATCAAATATTAGAAGACAAAGAAAAGGAATCAGGTTGTGGTTAATATTGTCTGGGTCACAGCGGTTTCTTCCATAATGGCATCTTCCAGTTTAGCTCCTTCCAAATTAGCACGATCCAGATTGGCTCCCCGCAAATCTGCCCCGGAAAGATCCGCATTTACTAAGCGTGCCCCGGAAAGATCCGCATTCTTAAGGTTTGCCATAGAAAGATTGGCGCCGGTTAAATCCACTGGGTAATCAATCATACGCCCATCCATGCGTACTGGCACGGGATCCAGGATGGCTTCTTCCAGATTACTGCGCGATAAGTCTGCCCCAACCAGCCGTGCTCCACTTAAGGTTGCCTTATGTAAATCACAATTACGCAGATCAGATTGAGACAAATTCGCCATAATGAAAATGCTGTAAGAAAGTTTTGTCCCAGCAATGCGGCAATTAATCAGCTCTGCTCCAGAAAGGTTGCAACCTGTCAAATCCATGTGAGACAAATCTACTTCCTCTAATTTAGCCTGTGCACCGGCATTACCATCTTCGCGAATCCAGCTGAAATGGTCGTTAAATACCTTGCGAACGGAAATAGAAAGCCCGGCAGATCCTTTGAATAAATTAGCTCCGTTAAAATCTGCTGTGGTCAGATCGACGCTTTCCAGTACGGAATCATTCATATCTGCGTGCTTAAAGGTTGCCCCATCAATGCGTGCTGCAGACAAGTTGGCTTTTTTAAAACTGGCATGAGAAAAATCTGTATTCAACATGCTGGATTTGACCAAATTGGCCTTGTCAAAATTGGTCTCCCGTGCGATGGAATAATCTAATCGGGCGTTGTTTAGTTGCGCCCCTGTCAACATTGCTCCATTCAACTGAGAATCCGTCAAGTCAACGCCATCCGCCAGTCCGGTGACATTTTCATAAATCTGACTAACGTCTACTGGCCCGCCTTCCTTACTGATAGGACGCCCCATAATAGATCCGCCGCGCAAATCAGCCTCTGTCAAATCAGTGTTTGTCAGATCTGTACGGTGCATATTGGCACCTCGTAGATCTACCCGGGCTGCATTGGCTTTGATCAGCTTGGCACCCTCAAGCACCACACCGAACATGTCAGCGGTTGTTAAGTCTGTCGCTGTAAAATTTGCATCGCTT
>JANQSM010000188.1 GCA_028284025.1 Alphaproteobacteria bacterium
ATAATAAAATCACCACACCCAACATCCACAAAAGCTCTCGCGGTTTTTTGTAAGAGCCATAATACAGCCCGCGGAACATATGGATATACACCACAATAAAAAACATGCTGGCACCATTGGCATGGATATACCGAATCAGCCAACCGTTGTTTACATCTCGCATAATGCGCTCCACGCTTTCAAACGCATAATCGGTATGAGCCGTATATTGCATCGCCAGCACAATGCCGGATACAATCATCACTACCAGAATAAACATGGCCAAGGCGCCAAAGTTCCATAAATAATTAAAATTCTTGGGCGTTGGAAATTGGGCGTATTCACGATGTAGCAGTGTAAAAATCGGCAGGCGTTCATCTACCCATCGCAAAACAGGGTTTTGAATTTTGGATTCGAACAGTTTGTTTGCCATTTTATTTTTTATCCAATCTTGACTGTCGTATTATCTACAAATTCATGAGGTGGCACCTCTAGATTCTTGGGAGCAGGACCTTTTCTGATCCGACCAGCACTATCATAGTGTGATCCATGACATGGACAGAACCACCCTCCAAAATCTCCTGTCGGGTCCCCTTGCTTTTGACCCAAAGGCACACAGCCCAAATGTGTACAAATCCCAACCATAATCAACCATTCAGGCTTTGTGGTTCGTTGCTCATCTGTGGCAGGGTCCAGTAAATCCCACTGCTCCACACGGCGCGCCTCTTCAATTTCTTCTTGTGTACGATGACGAATAAACACTGGTTTACCACGCCATTTCACAGTTATACTTTGTCCCACCGCGATTGGGGCAAGATCAATCTCCACACTTGCCAGTGCCCGCACATCCGCCGCCGGGTTTAGTGTATCAATAAACGGCCAAGCAGCCGCAGCTACACCAGCAACTGTCAATGCTCCTGTTGTAAGATGGATGAAATCGCGTCGGGTTTGTTTCTTTTTAACCTTAGCAGCCATTTTTCGTTCCTATTTTTCCTCTATATAAGATTAGAGCTGAATTTTTTAAAACCCTGAGGTAGAGTAACGCATTTGTCGTTCAAAGTATGAAACTTTTTGACTTGTCGCGATGCTAAGAGCTTAATATGCGGATTACGTTATTTCAACCAGATATTCCCCAAAACACAGGTACAATTTTGCGCCTTGCCGCTTGTATGGGGGTGGATGTGGATATTATTGAGCCGTGCGGATTCGTCTTCAGCGACGCTAAATTCAAGCGAGCCGGGATGGATTACATTGAAAACATGGACATAATCCGGCATGAAAACTGGGCGGCATTTCGGCAACACTATGCGGATCGGCGACTGGTTTTGCTGACCACAAAGGCCGAAACATCATTTCTGGATTTTAAATTTCAAGCCCAGGACATTCTGATTTTTGGTCAAGAAAGTGCCGGTGCACCCGATGAATTGCATGAATCTGTAAATGAACGGGTCCTGATTCCTATGCAACCGGGCATGCGGTCTTTAAATATTGCTGTGTCGGCTGCCATGACTATGTGCGAAGGCTTACGCCAGACTGGCTTGTTCCCCAAGATGGGCTAGGCACTCTTCCCGCGAAGGTGCAAAGCTTTGATCCACCCACCAGTTTTCTGTTTGACTTAAAGTAGCTCCGACGGCTTTCCCTTCCAGGCCAAGTTCTAAAGCATCCTGACCAGTCAGTGGAAAAGTTTGAGGTTGCCAATGCTTCCAGGCCTGCAAGGCATCTTCAAACGCGCCTTCCTCAAAGTCCCCTGCAACATGCATTAAAAGAATATGATCCAGAAAAATGTCCGGACCCAAAAAATAAAGCCCTCTGTGGAACGGCTTCGTGATCAATTGTACTGCTTGTTTGTCATTTAGCTGTGCCAGATGTTTCTTTTCTTTATTTGATAATTTAAATGATTGGGCAAAAGCATCAATGTTTTCAGGCTTATCAAGAAATGCCAAAAGAGAGGTAAGACGACGAACAGCCGTTGTCGCAAGATCATGGCTTTTTTCCAACTCTACCAATGTGGCAAGAGCTTTTAGATCTTTAACCTCCAAAATAGCGCCAAGCACACCGTGTTTTTGCATCAACTCCAATACTGGTGCAGGGTTGGGAGCAAGCAAAATTTTAAAAAACTCAGCATGAATGCGCTCACCTGACAAGGTTTTAATCTCACCGGCAAATTCTTGACACGCCAGTAAAGCTTCCTGGCCCAATTCTTCTTTGCCGTAATAAGCATAAAACCGGAACAGACGTAAAATTCTTAAATAGTCTTCCTGGATTCGATCCGCGGGTATCCCGACAAACTGCACCCGACCCGCTGTCAAATCCTCAAAACCGGTAAAATAATCATACACCGTGCCATCAGAATCCATAGACAAAGCGTTCATTGTAAAATCACGCCTGGCGGCATCTTCTGCCCAATCTGATGTGAATGCCACCTTGGCATGACGGCCATAAGTTTCCACATCCTTACGCAAGGTGGTTATTTCAAAAGGCTTGCCTTCAATAATCACCGTAACAGTCCCGTGGTCAATCCCGGTGGGCACCACGTTGATGTTTTGGGTTGATAATTTTTCCTGTACGGTCTCCGGCGGCACCGGAGTGGCCAAATCCAGATCCTGGCTTTGTTTCCCAAGCAATGCATCCCGCACACAGCCCCCCACAAAACGCACGGGTATGTCTTGAGCATCGCATACCTCCAACAAGGTGCGTGTCGTCTTTTCCTGCATCCAGGTGGGTAAGGATATTTTTTGTGTGTGGACCATTTTGTTTTTCCTGTTTATTCCTGCTTATTCTTATTTACTCTTATTTATTCTGGGGGCGGGATCGTTCGACCAGGAATAACTTTTCCATCCACAGTATGTGGTGGAATATACGTTCCACCTGCTTTGGTGCCCAGACTAAAAGAATATGCCACCAGTGTTGCTGTCACCAACCCTAACCCGATAAGACCCAGAGTGATAAAAGGATAATTCTTAAATTTCTTGATCTTTTCATTACGTACTCGAGCCAAACCCAGACAAACGAAAAAATAAACCAGCACCGGCAAAAGCAGCGGGATGGCAAGCAGTAGTAAATTCCTCAACATAGATTTAATTTATTCCTTTTTTAATTGTGTTGTATATCCTATTTTAGAAATACACTTTACATGAGTATAGGCTGTGATGAAACAAACTTCAAAAACACGTTCCCGCGCAGATGATACTGTCAAGAAGGCAGACAAAATTGCCCAAAATCTGCAAGAGGTAAAAACAGCCATACAGTCTGTCATTTTCGGACAGGATGATGTCGTAGACCAAACCTTGGTGACTTTGCTAAGTGGTGGACATTGTCTTTTGATTGGGTTACCCGGTCTGGCTAAAACAAAGCTGGTAAATACAGTCAGTACTGTGATGGGATTGGATCACAACCGGGTGCAATGTACCCCTGACCTAATGCCTTCGGATATTTTAGGATCGGAGGTTTTGGAAGAAGGCAAAGATAAGAAAAGATCTTTTCGCTTTATCAAAGGGCCGGTATTCTGCCAGATGTTAATGGCAGATGAAATCAACCGTGCCAATCCGCGTACCCAGTCCGCCTTGTTACAGGCCATGCAGGAAAAGCAGGTTACCATTGCCGGTGAAGATTATGACTTACCCAAGCCATTCCATGTATTTGCTACACAAAACCCGATTGAACAGGAAGGAACCTATCCCTTGCCGGAAGCCCAGCTGGACCGGTTTATGTTGCAAATTAACGTGACCTACCCTGATGAAGCCGCAGAACAAAAAATGCTGATCAGCACCACCGGAGCAAAAGAAGCCAGCATCAAGAAAAAGATGGGGCCTAAAGATTTGATAGAAGCCCAGAGCCTGGTGCGCAAAATGCCAATAACAGAAGAACTGACCGATATTATTTTAAAATTAGTGCGCAATGGCCGTCCGGATTCTACCGATCTAAAAACCGTTTCTCAAAATGTGAACTGGGGGCCAGGGCCACGGGCATCGCAAACGTTTTCTCTGGCGATTCGTGCACGTGCCTTGCTGGATGGCCGTTTGGCACCTTCTATTGATGATGTCACCGCCTTAGCCTATCCGATTTTGCGCCACCGCATGTCCCTTAACTTTGCTGCCAAAGCTGAAGGTATCAAAATTGAAGATGTAATTCGCAAGCTCCTCAACCTGATTGAATAAACATGTTGCAGTCCAGCCATTTTAAATTAAAGGGCATTAAGCAGACCGCCGAAGATCTGGCTTATCCGTTGCCGCCCCTTGTACTGGAAGCAGAACGGGTTGCTGAGAATGTTTCCCTGGGCATTCACGGACGTCGCAAACCCGGTATGGGGGAAGCTTTCTGGAATTTCCGCCCGTACCTGTTTGGAGATGAAACCGCCAAAATTGACTGGCGCCAAACGGCTAAGACCGAAACCGTCTACATTCGGGAGAAAGAGGCAGAAGTCACCCAAAGTGTCTGGCTGTGGCGCGATGCCAGCGAATCTATGCACTACACATCCAGCCGCCGTTATATGACCAAATTGCAGTATGCCAACCTGATGATCCTGGCAACGGGGGCACTTTTGACTCGGGCGGGAGAACAATACACGTTTCTGGATGCAGGCCTGCCTTTATCCAGTGGTCGACTGGCCTTGCGCCGAATTGCCCAACTGGTCGACAGTAAAAAAGGGGAAGATGCCAATATTAAAACCGCCAGCCTGCCACATTCTGTTAACCTGCCCCAGAATGCGTTTGTGATTTTGATTGGAGATTTTCTTGTCCCTCCCCTCCATCTAAAACGTCTGGTTGCTAAAATGATTTCTCATAAGGTCCGCGGCCATGTCATGCATATTTATGATGAGGCTGAAAAAAATCTGCCATTCCAGGGACGCATCCGATTTCAAGATTTGGAATCTGACCAGGGTGTTTTAATCAAAAATATTTCTGACATCCGGTCTGAATACAAAGATTTATTTTCAGAACATGTTCAGGAAATTGAACAAATTACCAAGCAAGCCAACTGGACATTTTCCTCTCACAGCACAGCCCAGAAAGCAGAAAAAACCCTGCTTGATTTTTATACTGTTGTTTCCTCACACGGATGATAAATTAAACCCATGTCTGGCTGGTTATCAAGTTTCAGTTTTGCAAGCCCCTGGGTTATGTTGGCTCTGGTGCTGTTGCCAGTAATCTGGCGACTGATTCGTTCTATTCCGCCCGCACCACGTGTACGCCAGTTTCCCGCCGTTACTTTTTTAATGAAAGTCAGCCCCAGCACGGAAACGGTTTTAAAAGCCCCATTGTGGTTGATTCTATTACGCTTGTTTGCCGTGGCTGTTTTTATTCTGGCATTAAGTCAACCGACCTATCATCCCAATATTGAAAATCCGGTGGAAGGATCTGCAGTTTTTATTATGGAAAACAGCTGGTCTTCTGCCCACAATTTTGAAATCCAAAAACAACGATTAAAGGAAAAGGCACGCGCAGTCCATCAGAACGGGTATAACGTTTCTATTGTCACCACTGCCCCAAGCGAAGATGGGTTTCATAAAATTCTTTTGGATAGTTTTTCAGCCGCACGAACGGATGAATTTATCGAAGCCTTAACTCCTTATCCGTGGAAGGTGGACTACTCAAAAGTCGGCACAATTATGAAAAACAATGATCTGATTCACATGCCCCATATTGTCTGGCTACACGATGGAATTTTGCATG
>JANQSM010000210.1 GCA_028284025.1 Alphaproteobacteria bacterium
CCGCCGCGGTTGAAGATGCATTCCAGCGACAACAATTTTGCCAAAATCAACTTCATACATGCCTTCCCCGACTCTTGAATCGAATGGCAGGCAGGCCAAAGCAAAATCTGTCTGCAAAGACTGGCGACTGGTCACGCTGTTATATCCGACAGCTGCCAAAGGTGTATTTGCCTGCAATAGTTGATGGATTCTAACCATCATCTGATAATGAGTTAGTGGCCGCCGCCGCTTGTGCCATAACTCACGGGCTGATGTCCCAGCCTGTAACAAAAATTCTGCCGATGGTATAAAGTCCGGGCGGAGCCTGGCTTGAAAAAAGGCAAGATTTGGCCGCGGATGCAGTGCTTCCATTCCCTCAGGTATTGTAAAGCTTTGCCTATCCAGCCAACCATCCAGCTTCATTCCCAAATATTCAACTGCAACAGATCGGGCTGTCGAATGACCGCCCGAAGTCTTTATATCATGCAAGACCTGCGTCCCAAATGGGCCGGGTAAAGGGGAATATGAACCTGGTTGATGCACAGACATGTGAGGAGTTACTCCTGCAACGCATTAAATCTCCACAAAGGATATAGAACAAAATCGGGGGGTTTGCAAATCAAAAGTAAAAATGGGCCTTAGCGCCACCTTAATAAAAAGCGCCCAGCGACATAGAAAACAGCGGTGAATGCTACCACCATCCCCAGATGCCAGACCAACTGCACCAGGCTAGGGTCCACGTTATCATGTATAATCCAGGATCCAGCACACAGCGAAGAAACCGCCAACCCAGCCAGCGCAGCAGATGTGCGGGGGTTAATCGGTGCGAAATTCCGCATGACAACAATCATCAGAATTGCCAAAGGCAGGCCGTATTTGATCATATGATGGACACAAATCGGATTATGGTAATATTCCAGTTTTCCTGCCTGATAATCTTCCCAAATACCGTATCCCAGGGTAGCAACCCAAAGAATAAAAAATACAAAAGGAATAAACGCAATCTGTCGAGAAAATCCGGGAATCGCCAAAGCAAAGGCTGCCATGGTTGCTGTTACCCCTGTACCAACACCAAAGAATACTTGTGAAACAAAATGCCAGTCGGTCATTTTGTCTAGTAAATCCGGGCGGATCCCGAAATAATGCAGCGCTATTACAATAACCGGCACTGCCACAGCCATAAAAATTAAAGTGGCAGAAAACGGGCAGCAAACAAACGGCACCTTACAGTCTTCCTGACTCAAAGACTGAATCAGATTGTCCGTTGTCTGTTTTTTACTTTTAGCACTCATAACTTGCCTTTTTACTTTAACTCAACTGCCATAATGGTTTTTAAACTTTTGTACGCCCGGTGCGCATTCACTTTCACCGCCGAAACACTCATGCCCATTTTTACGGCGGCTTCTGCCATGGAAAGTCCCTCCAGCTTAACCAGCCGCACGGCATCACGTTGTTTCTTTGGAAGCTTGCGCAAAGACTTCTCGATCAAATCACGTTCTTCCAAATTAACTTCCTTACTATTCGCAGTATTATCAGTAAAAGTTTCAAGATAATCCTGACCAGAATAAATTTCTTTGGATTCCTTACTGGTAAATGCCCGCACGGCTTCTACGACGCGGTAGCGCGTAATGGCGTACAGCCAGGGGCGAAATGGTCGCCGTGGATCATAGGTATGACGTGCTCTGTGTACACTCAACAAAACATCCTGCACAATATCTTCCACCATTTCGCGACGCCCGCGCCATCGCTGGTTTACAATAGAGCGCACGATTGGGGTGATCTCCCGCAATAGCTTAGCGTAGGAAGTGTTATCCCCTTTTTGCGCGGCCTTCATCAAAAGCCGTAAGTCTGATTGAGTATCTTTTTTTGCCATTAAAATTTTGTTTTGTAACTTTTTATGCCATAGTACGAATGGCTTTATTATCAGACTTACCTCTGAATTGAAACTGAAAAGTCAACTTTTAACGTAAAAGACATAAAGGAATCTTCATATGAAAACGACTAAAGTTCTTGCTTTAACTGCAATTTCAACTGCGCTTTCGTTAAGTGCCATCAGTTTGGCACCTACGCCAGTGCAGGCTAAAGAAATGGAAAAATGCTACGGTGTTGTTAAAGCTGGGCACAATGACTGTGCAAACGCTGCCGGAACCCATTCTTGCGCAGGACACGCCACCACTGACGGAGATGCCGGTGAATGGCTTCTGCTACCAAAAGGAACTTGTGACAAGTTGGTTGGCGGCAGCACCGAACCTAAAGCCAAGAACTAATTTTTATTGATACCTATGATGCCCCACTTTCCTGTCTCTTCCGGTCGTGATATTCCACTTGCCGCAGGGATTGGATTGCGGGGGCCTCATAAACGTGAAATCCTAGATGAAAAACCGGCCATTGCATGGCTGGAAGTCCATTCTGAAAATTATTTTGGCGGCGGCTTACCCGTTAGAATGCTGGAAGAAATCCGCGTTGATTACCCGTTAAGTTTTCATGGAGTAGCCCTGTCTTTAGGATCTTGCGACGGCTTAAGCACAGATCATTTAAAATCATTAAAAACAATTGTCGACCGGTTTGAACCAGGTCTGGTTTCTGAGCATGTGTCCTGGAGCGAAGTTCATGGCACCCATCTCAACGATCTTTTACCGCTGCCCTATACGCAAGAAGCTTTAGATATTGTCTGCCGCAATATTCACCATATGCAAGACTTTTTGGGTCGGCAAATTCTGGTAGAAAACCCGTCCACCTATCTGGAATATAAACATTCCACCATTCCGGAGGCTGATTTTATGGTCGAAGTCGCCACCAGAACAGGCTGTAAATTACTGTTGGATGTGAATAATATTTTTGTCAGTGCCCAGAACCACAACCTGGATGCCTTTGATTATATTAGAAAAATTCCACCTGCCCTGGTTGGTGAAATCCATCTTGCAGGCCATTCGGAGATAAAAGTAAACAGCCGCGCGTCGATTTTGATTGATGATCATGGTTCAAAAGTGAAAAATGATGTCTGGGGCCTGTTTGAATTTACTTTGCAACAAACTGGCAGAGTGCCTGTTTTAGTAGAATGGGACACGGACGTCCCGGACTTGCAAACATTGCTGGCAGAAGCTACAACTGCCCAGCGGTATCTTGATAACTTGCCAGCACGAGCAAAGGAAAAGCGGTATGCTGCGTAATACACAAAAAGACTTTAAAGACGCGGTTTTGAATAAAGATTTTTCTTCCGCAGCTAATGATATCAAGCCCAAACGTGATATCGACCCCATTGATTTGATCCAGATTCACTTGAACAACTCAATGAAATCTCTGACCAAAGTCTTGAGATCCGCTTTTCCAGTGACAGAGCAAATTGTCGGAGAACAGTTTTTTACCGCCGCAGCTTATAAATTTATTCAGGAAAATCCCCCGCAAAGCGGATGCCTTACCTATTTTGGCGGCGATTTTCCCGCTTTTCTGGCTGAGTTTGAACCAGCTAAAAGTTTGAAATATTTGCCCGATGTCGCCCGGTTAGAATGGGCCTGGCAACACGCGTATCACGCTGTCGATGAAAAAGCGATTGATCTAAAAGACCTAATCAAAGTGGACAGCGCCCGCCAGGGCAACATTCATCTTAAATTCAATAATTCCATCACACTGATTTATTCCCCCTATGCAATTGATACCATCTGGGAACGCCACAAACAGGGATTTGTTGATGAAGAAAGTGAAGAAATTGACGTGGAAGATCACGCCGCTTATATGATGGTTGCCCGTCCGCGCTGGGAAGTTATTGTTCGTACACTGGATGTGACGTCTTATGTATTTTTAGAAAAACTGAAAAAAGGCGGCTCTTTAATTGAAGCCACTGATGCCGCCTTGCAGATTGAGCCTCGCTTTAACCTACAAAAAAATCTAGCAACATTTTTTGCCGATGGTTTGTTCACCCATTATTATTTGAAAGAGGAATAGAAAAATGTCTTTTATCACCCGTACCAGCCAATTTAAAATTTATCTGTCAGAAAAGTATCTTGCTCCGATTGTGAGTTTCCTGATCCGCTTGAAAATGGCACATATCTTTTTTGTTTCGGGCTGGATTAAAGCCAACAACTGGGACTCTACCCTGTTCTTGTTTGAGCATGAACACCCCGTCTTAGGCTTGCCTGCGGCTACGGCAGCTGTTCTGGCAACTGCGGCAGAAATTCTTTTACCTGCCATGTTGGTATTAGGTCTTGGTGCACGTGTAGCAGCTTTTGGCTTGCTGATCATGACCGGAGTGATTGAATTTTCCTACCAATCCTTCCCCATCCACCAGCTTTGGGCATTATTGCTATTGGTAATTATCGCCCACGGCCCTGGATCTATCTCTGTTGATCACCAAATTCGCAAGAAAGTATTGGGCTAGGGTAACTGGCTGACCGTATAAATAATAGTTGATACATTCAAACCATAGTCTACCATAAAATTCTTATGCAAGACCGTTTGATTATTCCGGATGCCGCTTCAAGAAAAGCTTTATTTATTATTGATGTTCAGCCCGCTACTTTTAAATCAGAGCTTCCCCTTTTAATCACCAAACAAATTGTGCGTTTCATAGAAAAAGTCCCCTATGATGCCTATGTAATTGCCGAATATCATGCACCGCCACAAGCCATGTTTGGCAAGGAAAATGACTATGTTCTCGCTGAACAAGAAACCGGACAAACATGTGATTCTGTTGTGAAAGCTGTAGCGCCCTATCAAGATGTACTGTTACGCATAAGAAAGACAAACAGATCCTGCTTTAAAGGAACAGACGCCCTTGCTTTACAGGACTTTTTGGCACAAAAAGAAATCGAAGAAATCCACTTCACTGGCTTTGACATTAACGATTGTGTTCTTGCCAGCGCTTTTGAAGCGATTGATTCAGGTTTTTATAGCTTCATCCTGGAAGAACTTTGCCATCATAATTCTGGTATTGAGACTTTGAAAGACGCGGCGCTAACCATTTTTCATCGTCAGAACATGACAAATCACTCTTTAAAAGACAAGATCAACCGCAAGGTCATTGACTTAAAAGGCTAGACCTCATCGCCTTCCTCAGCTGACTCCATGTGTTCCTGCAATTTCTTCAGGTATTGCGCCACGTTGGATTTTAAGAATTTTGGATCGCGGGACAGATGTTTATCTACGGCGACTTTCAGGCCTTCCACCACCAGGCTGCCGGTTTCACCACCATCCCCCCGGATACGTGTTTCACCGATGTACAATAATGTAATCACATGGGCCCGCAGGATTTCATAGGTCAAATCCGTAAAGACATTTTCTATACCTTCTTCTTCCTGCTCCTCTAGCTTGTGTAAATAAAAACACAAAGATCGCGCCACGCGCGTCACGTATGGATAGCCAAAACTGGCCCCCTGGCCTTTGAGCTCATGAGCGTGCCAGTCCAGGCGCTTATAAGCCAGATGCCGTTCTTGACCACTGGAATCAATAAATACGTCAAAAGCTTTTTTCAGCTCCTGTACGTCGTAAATCAGATTGTTAATATAATCACGCGCCAGATCACGTACAGCACGTTCAGCCTTTTCAATCACGCCTTTGTCAAAACCTTTGCCGCCCTTTTCACCCATTTTCTTCTTCAGGCGGTTGGGAGGCATAATCACCTCAAACGGTTTTTTACCGTCTTCATTTACAACAATGCGCTGACGCTTGTCTTCATCTTCCTGGTCGGAACCGTCTTGTGGTATGTCTTCTGCCATAAGCTGCATTAATCATCAAACCCTTCATCGGGTCCAAAGTCTAGAATATCATCCAGGGGATCTTCCTCTTCGTATTCTTCTGTAATATTTAAATGCTCTTCAATTGAAAACTGATTCATGCGACGTTCTTCTCCACGATAGAACAAGTCGCTTTGCTTGTTGCGACGCCGATCGGGACCAAAATAATCCTTGGTTTTAATGAATGGACGGGGGCTTTCAACAACAGATGTAATCCGACTTGCCAATTCCTTGGCTGAAACCGGCTTGGCCAGCACTTCTGTCACACCAAAATCACGTGCTTCTGCAACGCGGAACCGTTCGGTATAACCAGAAACAATAATAATCGGCACAAATGGATCAGGGCTGTCCTCACCTTTGCGCACGCGTTCAACAAACTGAAAACCATCCACTGGTTCCATCACCAGATCACATAGTACCAGATCCACCCCATGCTCACACAATTTGTGGTAGGCCTCATCGCCTTCCTCAGCTTCAAAGATATTAACCACGCCATAAGCGTGCAATAGCGTCTTTAACAGGTGACGCATATTCTTGTTGTCATCCACTACTAGGATATTCAAAGTATCAAGCTTATATCCGGGCAATTCACTAGCCTTAAATCTTGCAATGCGCTAAATTTTCCCTTTAATCTATAGTAAACTTTATAACATTTTCAAAACAAAACATTGCATTTGATCTATAATCACCAAATTAGATGTGATAAAAAAACGGAAAATATAAGGAAATCAGATGGCTGGCCATTCGAAATTTGCAAACATAAAACACCGCAAAGGGGCACAAGACAAAAAACGGGGCAAGATTTTTTCCCGCCTGGCAAAGGAAATCACCGTTGCAGCCAAGCAAGGATCCCCAGACCCAGCAGATAACGCACGTCTGCGCGCAGCAATCCAAGCTGCCAATGCAGAAAATATGCCCAAAGATAATATTCAGCGTGCTATTGATAAAGTTCATGGCGGAGACGGTGCAGATGAACTGGAAGAAATTCGGTATGAGGGATATGGCCCCGGCGGGGTTGCCATTATTGTTGATACGGTAACAGATAATCGCAACCGCACAGCTTCGGATGTGCGGTCTGCCTTTACCAAATATGGCGGCAATTTAGGATCCACCAATGCTGTGGCATTTATGTTTGATCAGGTGGGATCTATTCTTTACCCTGCAAGTTCAGCCAGTGCGGAAGCCATGTTTGAAGCTGCTTTAGAAGCAGGGGCAGACAATGTAGAAAGTGATGAAGATCAGCATGAAGTCACCTGTGCCCCGGATGAATTGATGCAGGTGCGCGACGTTCTGGAGTCAAAATTTGGCGAGCCGCAAGCTGCTCGCTTTGACTGGAAACCACAAACTTTAACTGAGGTAGATGAGAATACGGCAGAAACTTTGTTTAAACTGTTGGAAACACTGGATGATTTGGATGATGTCCAGCGAGTTGTCTCCAATTTTGATG
>JANQSM010000302.1 GCA_028284025.1 Alphaproteobacteria bacterium
CCCGAAAGCGTTCTGCTTGCACTTCTTCCAATGGGTCTTTATTGGTGGCGCAGACAATGCGAATATCGACATGCTCTTCCTTTTCACCCCCTACTTTCATGAAAGATCCAGTTTGCAAAAAGCGCAATAACTTAACCTGCAAGTCCATGTTCATTTCACAAATTTCATCCAGAAATAACGTACCTCCATTGGCGCGGCTGGCCGCCCCATCCCGGTCACTGGAAGCCCCCGTAAAGGCTCCTTTTACATGGCCAAAAACTTCGCTTTCAATAAGGTCTTTGGGGATTGCCCCACAATTTAACGCCACAAATGGTTTATCCGCTCTTGGAGACATATCATGGATTGCCCGGGCGCATACTTCCTTTCCGGTTCCACTTTCCCCGGTAATAAAGACAGTGGCTTTTGATGGTGCAGAAGAATCAATCATTCGATAGATTGCCTGCATCGGTGGAGAAGATCCGATAAACCCGGCATAAGATTTCCGATCTAATTCTTCCCGATAACTTTCCACTGCCCGTGAGAGTTGTTCTCTTTCCTGGCTTAACTGCAATTGTTCAATGGCATTCTTGACGGTAATTAACAACCGCTCTTTTTGAAATGGCTTCACCAGAAAGTCATAAGCCCCTTCCTGCATCGCTTCAATCGCAATGTTAATAGACGCGTTGGCGGTAACTACAATTACTTTGGTTTCTTCGCAGGATGTCCGTAAATCTTTTAGAATTTCCATGCCATCTTTATCCGGCAGGTTTAAATCCAGCAACACGATGTCAGGGCCATAAGCAGAAATTTTTTCTTCTGCTTCTTTCCCTGTAGCAGCCACCTCCAGAGAAAACCCTTCGCTAGCCAGATACTCTTTATAAGTCAGCACAAGCGAAGTTGTATCTTCTACAATCAGGATTTTTACATCAGATGGATTCATGTTGCTATGATGGCCAAGGCAATTGCAAAATGCAATTTTAAGCTGAAAATTCTATTTTTTCAACTATACGTTGTGGTCAAGCTGTGACACTGCTGCTTCAATGCGCGCAAGCGCTTCTGTCAAATTCTCATCTGATGTGGCGTAAGAAATGCGGAAAAAGGGTGATAATCCAAAGGCTGTGCCCGGCACCACGGCTACCTTAACACTACTCAGCAGATAGTCGGCAAAATCCAGATCCGTCTGCAAAGTTTTGCCATCCGGTGTTTTTG
>JANQSM010000315.1 GCA_028284025.1 Alphaproteobacteria bacterium
CTGGATGGCACCAAAGAATTTATTGCCGGTAGCAATGAATTTACCGTCAATATAGCCCTGATTCATGACAGCATGCCAATTATGGGAATCATTCACCTGCCCGTAGAGCATATTACCTATGTCGGCATTTGTGCTGTAGACCACCGGGAAGCCTGGCGATATGAAGGCCATAAAAAGTACCCCCTAGCGTGTCGAACTACACCGGATAATATCATTGCGATTGCCAGTAAGAATCACCGCGATGATCAAACTAATACTTATCTTGAAAAACAGAACGTACATAAAACAATCAGCGCAGGCAGCAGCTTGAAATTTTGTCGCCTGGCAGAGGGACTTGCTGATTTATACCCGCGCTTTGGCCCGACTATGGAGTGGGATACGGCAGCAGGACATGCCATTTTGTTAGCTGCGGGAGGTAAAATTACTTTAACAGATGAAACGACCCCCCTTGCCTATGGCAAGCATGAGTTCAAAAACCCGGGCTTTGTTGCAAAAGCTGGCTAGGCAGTTTTTCGGATGACAGGCTGTGGGCCTTCAGACTTTTCGCGTTCTTCACGAATTACTTGTTCCAGATAATCTCCGTAATGAGATTTAGAATACACCTTCGCCTGCTCTATCAAACCTTGCAAAGTGATAAATCCGAAGCGATAAGCAATCTCCTCCAGGCAACCAATCTTCAGGCCCTGGCGCTCTTCAATAGTGCGCACAAATTCTGCAACGTCCAGCAAAGCGTTATGAGTACCACAGTCAAACCAGGCATAACCACGCCCGAACCGTTCCACCTTCAGTGTATCTTCCTGCAAGTATTGAAGGTTGATATCCGTAATTTCCAATTCTCCACGAGGTGAAGGTTTTAAATTTTTTGCTTTTTCCACTACCATATTGTCATAGAAATAAAGACCGGTCGCCACATAGTTGGATTTTGGATTTTTTGGTTTTTCTTGCAAATCTACCGGGTTAAAATCCTGGTCAAAGCTCACCACACCGTAAGGTCTTGGGTCCCGCACCCAGGATGCAAAAATATGAGCACCTTGCTCTAATTCAGCTGCTTTTTTCAATAAATCGACAAACCCATCCCCATAGAAAAAATTGTCGCCCAGAATCAAACAAACAGGATCCTTACCAATAAAATCCTCTCCAATACGAAAAGCATCTGCCAGACCACGAGGTTCATCCTGTTGCGCATAAGATAATGAAATTCCCCATTGGCTGCCGTCTCCTAACAGTGTTTTAAATTGCGGTAAATCCCGTGGGGTAGAAATAATCAGTATCTCTTTCATTCCAGCCAGCATGAGTGTGGAAAGTGGGTAATAAATCAACGGCTTATCATATACCGGCAATAACTGCTTAGAGCACACTTGAGTCAATGGATAGAGGCGTGTCCCTGCTCCACCTGCCAGAATGATGGCTTTCATGCTGCTTCCTTTCTTTAACAAACGCCAAAAAACGCCAAAAAACGCTTGAACTATTCCATATCTATGAGATAAATGCCAGTAGAAACGCGAAAATACAAGGTAAATTAAGGAAAATCCATGAAAGTACTCATCACAGGTGGCAGCGGATTCATCGGTTCAGCCCTGGTGTATTACCTGTTGGAGAAAACTCAGGCTGAGGTTTTTAACGTTGATGCCCTTACCTATGCCGCAAATGCCTTGTCTTTAAAAGCATTGGAAGGTAATAACCGCTACCATTTTTATAAGGCAGATATCTGTGATTTACCCAGAGTGCAGCAAATTATAACCGAGGTACAACCTGATTTTATTATGCACCTGGCGGCTGAAAGTCATGTAGACCGTTCTATTGCAGCGCCAGCACAATTTATCCAGACCAATGTAATTGGAACCTTCAACATGCTGGAAGCAGCACGCAATTACTTTGATACCCTACCAGCACAAAAACAGGAAGCTTTCCGCTTTCATCACATTTCAACTGATGAAGTTTATGGCAGTTTAGATGAATCCGGCACATTTACAGAAAGCACCCCCTATGATCCAAGTTCAGCCTATTCTGCCAGCAAGGCCGGAGCCGATCACCTTGTTCGCGCCTGGAGTAAAACCTGGGGACTGCCCATAGTTTTGACAAATTGTTCCAACAATTTTGGTCCACGACAATTCCCTGAAAAGCTATTGCCGCTGGCGATTTTAAATGCCCTTAATGACCGCCCGATTCCCATCTATGGTACGGGAGAAAATATCCGCGATTGGTTATATGTAGAAGATCACGCCGCTGCCCTCTGGCAAGTTATTACTAAAGGAAATCTGGGTGAAACATACCTGATTGGCGGCAATAATGAATGGCGTAATATTGATCTGATTCATAAGCTTTGCGATATTCTGGATGCTGAAAATCCCGGTAAAACGCACGCGGATTTAATCACCTTTGTTGAAGACCGTAAAGGCCATGATTTTCGCTATGCCATTGATAATAGTAAAATCACCCGTGAATTAGGGTGGAAACCGGCTCATACACTGGAAACCGCTCTGCACGCCACTGTAAAATGGTATCTTAGCAATCCGGACTGGTTAGCCGCCTGCTCCGATCAAAGCAAGGCTGCATAATGCCCCGTAAAGTTATTTTCTTTTTGCTCAAGCTAACATTTTTGGTTGCCCTTGTCTGGTTTATCATTACCCAAGTCGAATGGGAAAAATTTGCTAACATTATCTCACAAGCAGACTTGTCCCTGCTTGCTTTTGCTTTTCTGGTAAATTTTTTGGGCTATTTTTTCCAGGCTACCCGCCTGTACTTTTTTGTC
>JANQSM010000321.1 GCA_028284025.1 Alphaproteobacteria bacterium
TCCCAACGATATGCTTCTGCTGGCCCCTCACCTTCTTGCAACGTGGCCTGCGACGTGATGGCAATTTCTGCCAGATCAAGTCCTTCCAAAGCTTCAATATAATCTTTCGGAGCATACACCACCGGATGTGATTCCAAAGATGAACCGATGGTTTTGTTAGCACGCTCAATTTCCAGTGCACCAGTTACTACACGACGCAAACGTCTGATTTTCTGCCATTTTTGCGCCAGTTCCTCATTGCGCCACGCATCAGGGGTGCGGAAAAATTCTTGTAAATGAACACTCTGCGCCCCTTCTTTGGGCAATGGACGGTAAGCCCAAACTTCTTCCATAGTAAAACATAGAACTGGCGCCAGCCACGTCACCAAACAATTATAAATATGATACAATACCGTGCGGCATGCGCGACGAGTCGGGCTGTCTGGTCGGTCGCAGTACAGTGAATCCTTACGAATATCAAAATAAAACGCCGATAAATCATTCGCTGCAAAATTGTGTAATTCCTTAAACATGGTGTGATAATTAAAGTCTTCACAGGCTTTCATAACCACATCTTGCATTTTAGTCAGCCGATCCAGCGTCCATTGCTCCAGTTCCGGCATCTGGCTGATATCATCAACCATTTCCTCCTGGCTAAAACTGTTCAGACTTCCGATCAAAAAACGCAACGTATTGCGCAAGCGCCGGTAAATATCTTTGTTAGATTTTAAAATGTCATTCCCGATACGCAAATCTTCATGGTAATCTGAATTCACCACCCATAAGCGCAAGATATCCGCCCCGTGTTCTTTAATCACAGTTTGCGGTACAACCACATTACCCAACGATTTAGACATTTTGCGGCCGTTTTCATCCTGTACGAAACCATGCGTAACCACAGCCTTGTAAGGTGCCCGGTCTCGTGTACCGATGGACTCCAGCAACGATGACTGAAACCAGCCCCGGTGTTGATCTGAACCTTCCAGATAAAGATCCGCCGGGCTATTGAGGTTCGGATTGTCCTCTAAGACAAAGGCATGGGTAGAACCACTTTCAAACCAGACATCAACAATGTCCATAACTTGCTCATAATCCTCAGCCGAATATTGATCCCCTAAAAATCTATCCGCTGAAGAAGCAAACCACGCATCCGAGCCTTCGGCCTCAAAAATTTCCACCACGCGGTCCATCACCGCCTGATCCCGCAGCAATTCACTGGTTTTTTTATGAATGAATACTGGAATCGGCACACCCCATGCTCGTTGACGGGAAATACACCAGTCTGGACGATTTTCCACCATTGCCTTGATACGGTTTTTACCTTGGGAAGGTAACCAGCGCACTTGTTCAATTGCAGCCAGTGCTTTTTTGCGAAGCTCATTTGTGTCCATTGAAATAAACCACTGGGGTGTTGCGCGGAAAATCAACGGCGCTTTTGACCGCCACGAATGTGGATATGAATGCACCATTTCTCCTCGTGCTAACAACATTCCCCGGCTTTGCAATTCCTCACACACGTGGTCATGCACTTTATAAACGTGCTCCCCGCCAAACAACGGTAAGTCTTGATAATAACGGCCATCTTCATCAACGGGCTGTGCGATTTCAATATTATTTTGCAACCCCAGTTCAAAGTCATCTTCCCCATGGCCTGGGGCAACATGTACAAAGCCGGTTCCCTGTTCAGTGGTCACAAAGTCCGCTGCCAACATCGGTACATCAAAATCATATTCCGATCCGTTAAACGGATGCTGGCAAATAGTTCCGGATAGATCTTTACCTTTAAATTGATGTAAGACTGTGTGGCTTTCTATATTACATTCTTCCAGAACCGTCATTAACAACACTTCTGAAACCGCGATTTTGTCGCCATCGTTTACTTCCACCAGAACGTAATCCATGTCTTCCCCATAGGCCAGCGCCCGGTTGGCAGGGATGGTCCAGGGTGTGGTGGTCCAGATAACGATAGAAGCCCCCTCCAGCTCTTTCACCGGTGAAGATTTTACCGGAAATTTGGTATAAATCGTGGTGGAGGTATGGTCATGATATTCTACTTCTGCATCCGCCAGGGCAGTTTTCTCTACCACTGACCACAACACAGACTTAAATCCGCGATACAGTCCCCCATTCATCAAGAACTTGCCGATTTCATTAGCGATCAGGCTCTCTGCCCGATTAGTCATAGTGTTATAAGACTGTGACCAATCGGTATCCACCCCGATGCGAATCAAGTCTTTTCTTTGCTCTTCCACCCAATGGCGGGCGAACTGGCGACATTCCTCGCGAAATTCCAGGATTGGTACTTCGTCCTTATCTTTTTTCTTCTTGCGGTACTGTTCTTCAATTTTCCATTCAATTGGCAGCCCGTGACAGTCGGACCCATTCACAAACGGCACGTATTTACCTAACATACGCTGGGATCGACACACCGTATCTTTTAAAATGTAATTCAAGGCATGGCCGATGTGCATGTTACCATTGGCATACGGGGGGCCATCATGCAGCATAAACGTATCCCGGCCCCTGGTTTGATTTTCAATCTGTTCAGCAAGGTTTTCCTTTTGCCAGTTTTCCAGAATTTGTGGTTCTTTTGCCGGCAAGTTTGCCTTCATCGGAAAATCTGTTTTGGGAAGAAAGACAGTTTTGGAATAATCTATATTCATGATTAGCCTACCTTAAGTTTCATCTGTGTCTAATATCTGTTTTGCTTCTACAATATCTTTTCTGATTTGCGCTTTTAATTCATCCAGATTCAGAAATTTATGTTCAGGGCGAATAAATTCAATAATGTCTGTTTTTAAAACACGTCCATAAATGTTGTCATTAAAATCAAACATATGGACTTCCATTAATTCCCGATGTCCCCCCACTGTAGGGCGTACACCAATATTTGCAATCCCTTTTATCGGATTTGGGACCTCACCCAAATGACATTGTACGGCATAGACTCCGTACTTGGGTCGCACATAATCAGCCAATACCAAATTGGCCGTGGCAAAGCCCAGGCGATGGCCTTGTCGGTTGCCGGTGATCACATCACCCGTGATAGACCATGGACGGCCTAACATTTTGGCAGCCTCGCGCGGATTTCCTTCTTTTAATGCCTGGCGAATCCGCGTAGAGGAATACGTTACCCCAATCTCATC
>JANQSM010000014.1 GCA_028284025.1 Alphaproteobacteria bacterium
ATCGCTGCAATCAGTACGACTGCTAAAAGAATAAGACCAATCGCAAAACCATGTTCATTTGATCTTGAATCATACTGTGTCATTTTACTTTCCTTACATACCTAATAAATTAATTAAACCAAACGTTTTACAAACCTAGTAATCAAATGTTTTCATAATAGCGCCTTTGCCTACTTCTCCCAAGTGATCAATATTGGTGATATCCATACCTTGTGGGACAATTACAACGCCACCCACCCCACTGGTTTTATTAAACCATGTTGGTTCTGATTGCTCCACACTTAGAAGAATAGGGGGCTGCGCCGGGTCAAAAGATTCATCGTCGTTTGCAAAGTAAACGTTGATGAATTCAAATATGTCAGTCAGGTTTACGAAGCCGTTGCCATCAAAATCACTTTGTGGGCATGCTTCTCCCAAACCAAAGAAACAATGATAGAAATAATCATGATCAATACCATTTATATAACCATCTCCATTAAAATCCACCCGTGCATCATATGCATGGGCTGTTCCTATAAATAGTTCACCTAATGCATATTCAGCTGTTTCAATACCGCTTTTGATTGTTTCACCAAATGGAAGCGTACTGGCAGCATAATGTTTAAAGGCACCCAGGTGGTTATCAGTCAGTAGCAGGTTAGAATCCCAGCGACCGTTAAAAATGAACCCGCCAATATCGCTGAATCCGTCATTGGCGGCCAGTGCGACAGTTGGGACCACATTTTCAAGAATAACAGCACGGTGGTATTTTCTATTGGCAAAAGGTTCAGCAGAACCAAATTCTACAATACCAAAACGGAAAGTGGTTGGCTCTGTTGTGCTTCCCGCAGGAGGTGTTAAATCATTCAATGTTAACATCCCGGTGCTTTGCAGATCTTCCAGCTTAACAGGTGAGTGCCCTCCAATAGCTACGTAACGTTGTGCAGCCATCTGAATTTTCACAGATTTTTGAATAATACTGCTGGCCATGATTGTGGCTTCTTCGCGATCTGCACTCATATTTGAATCGCTTGTCGTGGTAGCAACGGCTCCCACAATAGCTGCAATAAGCACAACGGCCAGCAAAATCAGGCCGATGGCAAATCCAGATTGTGTATGTGTTTTAGTCATGTTCATCACTCTTCTGTGTTAAAATGCACCAGTTCCCCAAGTTAAAAACAGTGTTCCCATAACATCCATTGGACCAGTGTGGGAATAATTTACTTTACTTGTTCCTTCTCTGGCAGTTCCATCACTGATCAACACACCTGTCAAACCACTGTCCTGGTATGTTTGGGGTGCAGGACCATCCAAAGCGAAAATAACAGGACGTTCAATATCTTCAGCTGCTTTTACGGGCTGTAGTTCATCTTCATCAACCTGGTCAAACCAGGCATTGATGAAATCAAACCAGTCCTGGTCATTCGTGTGACCATCACCGTTAAAATCAATTGTGTCATCATGAAGGTCTGTTATTTTTTTACCTTTTACGAAAGTCTCAAAGAAAAGCTTCTGGAAAAGGAAGAAATCAGCTTCATCTACAATTCCATTGCTGTTGAGGTCCGCAGTGCTATCTCCATCTGCCATGGCCGGAGCAATAAACAGCTCACCCAGGGCATATTCAACCTCGCTTGTGAGTGTTGCAACAACAGGCGTGTTTAGAAAAGGAAAAGCAGCCTGGGCATATTGTAATCCTCCTCCAACACTGGCAGTTGTCCATCTTCCTTGGTAGATTGCCAGATTGCCGTTTGCATCTTTCAGACCATTGTTAACGGCTAAAGCAACTCCAGGATTCATATTTTCAAGTACGATCGCCCGTCGTAGATCCAAATTATCCGGATCATCAGTGTTAAACTGTACGATTCCAAACTTAAATCGGGTTCCAGCAACCGTAATTGTGTCAGCAGGAGGTGTTAAATGGGAGGCTGTCAGGTAACCTGTCTCAACCAGTTCATCCAATTCAATAGGGGAGATTCCTCCTACAGCGATGTATCTTTCCGCAGCCAGACGAATATTTAAAGCCTGTTTAATAAGGGCGCTGGCTTTTACGGTGTGTTCTTCCTTTACTCCATCGGATGAAATGTTTTGAGTAGATGTTGCGATACTTGCCACAATTGCACTAATAAGTACAACAGCTAAAAGGATCAGCCCGATGGCAAATCCTCCTTGATGTTTTTTCTGGGAAAATGTTTTTTTCATAGCCTCTTTTTCCTCTGTAAAGTGCCCCCTATGGTAGATGCCTCTTGCTTTTGTTTTATAGTTATTATGCAGTTAATTTTCGTATAATATTATTAACATAATATAAACAAATGATTAACAAACCGTTAAAAAATATCGTTAACGGAAAATAAAATACTATAGTGAGTGTAGAGGAAAAAGGCTTACAAAGCCTTAATGAGTAGAAGCCGTGCGGGGCTTGATATGACCATATTGGCGGGAAGAACGGGGAATATCGTACTTGGAGACTCCCATTCTTTTAGGCTTGGCTGCATTGACAGCCCGACGGGTTTCCATGCGTGCAGCATAATTTTCCTTAAGAGATGCAAGTTCGGCATCGCTCAATCCTTTTCTAACTTTTTCTTCGCGATCAAGGATTTCTTGAGAATCAACATAGATGTCAAAGGTTTCATCCTCTTCCAGTACGGCTGCTTCATCTGTATTTTCGTTAATAATATCAGCTAGTTGTTGCTGAATCTTATTTTTATTAAGATTGCCTGTACGGCTTGAGAAATTATGCTGTTGGCGAATCAATTTAGACTCTGTCGTATTTTTAACAACAAACTGGCCATAGCTAGAGAGAAGGTTATCACGTTTTTCCGCAATCTCTTGTTCTCTTAGTTCCTGTTGCTTCATCCGCGTAATGCGTTGATGCTCTAACGTCGGAGCTACAAAAGAAGGTTGTTCCTGTGCTATTCGTGCTTCATTTAATCCCCGGAAGTTAAAACCAGCCTGGGCAGCAGAAGGCACACTTAACAAGGCACCGGCTACCAAAGCAGTCGTTAAAACATGCCTAAATTTAATTTTGAATAGATTTGTGAGCATTATGACAACCCCAACAGGTAATATAATTATAATCTATACGCTAATATTAACAAATAATTAACTAAATGTCAATCGTTTAAGTAGTATGGTTAATGCCTCTCAGGTAAGGATAAAGTGCTTTATAATCAGATAGTTATGACGTGTGCAAGGAGGGTGGCGGAAAAGGGTTTTGAAATAAAATTTCATGTTTTATAAGCTATTTTAAGAAAATTCGGCAAATCTGTTAACTTTTTCCATGATTGAGCAAATAATTGATATAGGCGGGTGTTAAAAATGAACGGATACAGTATAATAACAAGATGATTGCATATCTTTTTTCTCTTTTCTTTCAGATTTTATCGATGAATGGGACGATGGCGCTGGAACCCTATATTCCTGAATACTATTATGTTGAAGATCATCAAATTATGAGGTTGGAAAACAGCCTGGAATTTCGACATTGTGTAAATACAAAAATTTCCCCTGCTGAACAGATTAAAGCTTATGAAGATCTTTCCCGGCGTAAGTTTGAGCATAATTTAGAGATTGCAAAATTATGCAAGGCAGTACGCTTGGAAGAAGCGCGTAAATTGCGCAAGCAGGACATTTTGCTATCTGACAGATTGCATAAAATTCATACTGCTTGCCTGCCAGAGGATAGAAAAAATGTATTCACCCGCCTTGCACCAGGGGGGTTACAATCAGCCGAAGATATGATGATGCGCCTGAAGGAGGGGATCAGCCAGTCTATTCAGGATATTGCCGTTATGCGGGCAGATTTGGGATTATCCCCCGATCAAGATGTAAGTGAGCTGGAAATACAGGATATCACCCTCAAAGACCCGGTTTTTCGTTTAAGAGTAGAAGAGCAAAAGCTTAATATTTTTAAAGAGAAACTCCCCGCTGCAGAGAAGCAACTGGAACGGCAAAAGGGAATTTATTGTTCTGCGATGGTACGGGAATTCCGCCCGTATCTAGATAAAGATTAGGGTTTTTGCAGTGCTTTCTCATAAACACTTGCTATGGCTGGCCAGTCATAATTTTTGGCAATCTTGCGGGACTTCGTTGACCAGTCTGGTAATTTATTTCGGGCATCAACAAACTTCTTTAAAGCCGTGGCTAAACTAAATTCATCCCCCCATTTACATAAAATACCGTTGCCATTAATTAGCTCCCGGTTGCCAGGGACATCAGACGTAATCAGTGGCAAACCATACCCAGCGGCTTCCACCATGGCGAGGGAGTTGCCTTCTGGTTGGGAGTAAAAAATATAACCATCAGCATTTTGGTAGTATTTTTGAAGATTTTCTGGTCGGACTTTGCCGATAAGAGTCACGTGTGCCTGCAGATTGTATTCAGCAATCAAGTCTTCTAATTCTTCTTCCAGCGGGCCGTAGCCAATAATTTGAATATTCAGGTTCTGACGAACTTTTTCCGGCAGGAGTCGCATCGCTTCAACAATATATAAAAACCCTTTGCGCTCGATGAGCCGACCGATGGTCAACAGAGTGAGAGGGCCTTTTTTACTAAAACTAGCTTTTGTCTTTGCTTTTGGGGTAATCTGCCTAATATTCGTCCCGTTCTTTACAGAAGTGAATTCTGCTTTTGCCCAGAGATCTTTAACAATTTCTTCTAATCCTTCCGCTACAAGTACGCCATCACAGCGCTTCAGGATGTTGCGGATAAAATAACGCAATGCACCAAGGATGGCTTTGAATTTTGATCCCACTCCGGGCAGGTCTGATCCTCCGATGAAGGTAACATGGCGTGTGTTTGTGCGCCGCCCGGCGATGACACCCGTCAGGCCTGCGGGGACAAGAAAAATAGAGAGCAGGGCATCCGGCTGTTCTTTTTTTATGAGCTTTACTGTTGGGCCAATCGCCCGAAAGCCAAATTGTACCAACTCAAATAAAGAGGCATTGCCATCTGATTTACGCCCCGTTCGGAAGCGGACAATTTTGATGCCATCTACCTCTTCTTCCTTTTTTGTGCCAGGTAGATGGGCTGTCAGGATTGTGACATCGTGGCCCAACGCGGCTAATTCCCGCACCAGATTCTTCATCAGGGTTACGCCTCCTGATACAATCGGCTCATATTCATGGCTAATAACAAAAATTTTCACAGCTTTACAATCCTTGCTCCGCACAGTATATAGGGGTCTATTGTAAATCAAGCCTTTATGTTTATGTTTGCACGCTCTTCCCGAAATCTGATTTTTTATGGTTTGCTATTCCTGGCGGTAATGATAGCGCTGGATTTAAAGTGGCAGCCCCGGGTGATCGAATCTGATGCCTTAAACTATACTGCGATGGGGTATAATTGGGCAAAGTTTGGGGTGTTCTCTAGTGATATAAATGCGGATTCAACGCCTGAACCCTCTTTTAAGCGAGAGCCAGGTTATGGTGTGTTTGCTGCTTTGACTACGTTTTATGTTCTACCTGGTGCCCTGGAAAAATCTTTTACCTGTTATCATAGTCTGGAAAACCCTTGTTATGAATATATTCGCGCTCTGGAGCGCTGGCAAAACGTATTAATTGCTTTAACTGCCTTGTTGTCGGCAATGGTTGTGTTTCATTTCACCGGGCATTATGGGTGGGCAACCTTGCCCGCCGTTTTATATGTAGCCAATATTTATCTATGGGATATTACGGTTCCCGGTATGACAGAGCCTTTGGCTATTTTGCTGACTCTGGCTGCCAGCATTTTTTATTACCAGGCATTTCAGAAAAAAAGCATCACTTACGGATTGATAGCGGGGATTACCCTATCGATGCTGGCACTAACGAAAGCTGTGTTTGGCTATTTTGTTTATCCTGGAGCTTTAATTTTGCTGATAGGAGTTTTGCTGTACAAACATTATCGCCAGGCGATATTGGTAACGGTGGCTTTTATTATCGGCTTTTCAGCTTTAACGGGTTTATGGATGCACCGGAATGAAACCATGTTTGGCTCACAGGCTCTGGCACAGCGTGATACCAGCACTTTGTTGATTCGTGTGCAGTATAACAAAATGTCCTGGGATGAGTACTGGACAGCTTATCTTTACTGGACACCGTTTGTGAAGAATCTGGTTGTTCAATACGTAGACGAAAAAAATTGGAAAAACCTGGATCGTAAAAATCCTCAAGGCTATTTGCAGCAGGTAGAAAAAATAATGAAGCAGTCTTATGGTTATATCGAAGATCGAGCAGAACGTGAAAAAGCCCGCCAACAGTTTAAACAGGAATTGATAAAAAGCTTTGTTCAAGACTGGCCTAAACATATGGCCACCACGTTGGCCTTTTCTTGGCGCGGATTGTTCAGCGATTATACCAACATAGTTACATGGCCGTTAATGTTGGTTGGATTATTTCTGATTTTGCGCCAACGGCAATATCATTTCTTGATGTTTTTTGTTTTGGCGGCATACTGTTTTTCTGTTCACGCGGTATTTACCCATAATATACCGCGCTATAACAAACCAATTGGGCCAATGTTGGCGATCACGTCTGCGATTGTACTACACCGGTTGACGCAAAAAGAGAGTCAAGGAAAGGGAGAGAAAAAGGCATGAGTGATAAATCAATTCAAACACTGATAGTGGTTTTGCCAGCTTATAACGAAGAAGCCCGCATTGGTGAAACGATCAAGGCACTAAAAGAAATTACACCGAGACTGGCAGAGCAGAGCGTTGCCATGAAAATCTTTGTCATTAATGATGGCTCAGAAGATAATACAGAAAGTGAAGCAACAAAGGCTGGTGCAGATCGTATTGTAAAACATCATGTTAATATGGGACTGGGGGCAGCCGTACGTACTGGTATGACCGCTGCTCGGGATGCTGGAGCAGATATTATTGTAAAGTTTGATGCTGACTTACAGCATGATCCTAAAGATATTCCAGATTTAATTCGCCCCATTCTGGATGAAGAATCTGATGTGGTGTATGGCAACCGCCATCCCCGGATCAGTTACAAAATGCCATTTATTCGTAAATGGGGGAACCGCTTTTTTGTGAGCTTGATGCGCATGCTATTGAATTGGCCAATCGAAGACAGTCAGCCGGGTATTTTTGCAATTAACCGGCGGTACTTTGTTAACTTCTTTTTGCCAGGAAACTATAATTATACCCAGCAAATCCTGATTGATGCCTACCACAAGGGGATGCGTTTTTCTCATGTGCCTGTCGCATTTCGGAAGCGGGAAACAGGTAAATCTTTTATCTCGCTGAAATACCCCTTCAAAGTTTTGGGCCAGATAGCTTTTCTGTTGATTGCTACCAAGCCACTGCGGGTGTTTGGGACAATTGGAGTGTTATTTCTGGCCGTGGGGACGGCAGTCTTTTTTGCTGACTTATATCAATGGGCATTTCATGCAGCCGAAAAGCCGGTGGTGCACGCCAATGCAGTATTAGGATTCTCTCTCTTTGGCCTGCAAACACTGTTTTTCGGGATTATTGCTGAATTACTGGTAAATATGAATTCACGATGATGGCTGACTTCTCTCAATTCAAAAATACGTCATGCGTTGTAACGGGTGGTTTGGGTTTTATCGGTAGCCAGCTTGCTATTCGTTTGTTTGAGCTTGGCGCAAACGTAACGATTGTTGACAATTGCCATCCTGGAACAGGTTGTAATCCTTATAATATTCATCCGATAGAGAAAGAAATCACTTTACTAAAAGGGAGTATGGGGGATGAGGGTTTAATGCAAAAGCCGCTTAAAGAAGCGGATTATCTATTTGATTTAGGGGGGGCTACTGGGCATGGGGCCAGTATGCAGGATCCTGCACAGGATCTGGAAGCCAATACCCGATCTCACTTGAAGATGCTGATGCTGTGCCGGGATTATAATCCGGATATTGTAGCGGTTTATACTTCCAGCCGCAGTTTGTATGGTCCGTCGGAAGGGGAACATGTGAAGGAAGATCAGCCCTTGAATCTGATCGATATTAATGCAGTTAA
>JANQSM010000040.1 GCA_028284025.1 Alphaproteobacteria bacterium
CTACTGCCGGGGGGGCTTTCCTGGAATGGCTGGAAGGCAAGACTTTACCTGGTGTTGCAGCCTTACAGAATCAATCTGTGAATTCTTCGCGAAAAGTAGTTTAAAGCAAAATTACACCACCCGCTCTTTTGGCAAGGTGATAGTAACGCGGGTTCCTTCGGCGGGTTGCGAATCAATGGTGAAGGTCCCGCCGTGGAGTTTGGTAAGTGCTTGTGCTAGCGGCAAGCCCAAACCTGTTCCTTCGTGATGACGACTGAGTTTATTGTCAACCTGACCAAAAGATTCCAGAGCTATTGGCAAATCCTCCGCTGAAATACCAACGCCGGTATCTTCGACACTGATTTCAATATCCCCTTCCAAGGTACGTTGGCCAGTAAGCCGGATGCGCCCTCCTTCGGGGGTAAATTTTAAAGCATTGCCTAACAAGTTTAACAAAATCTGACGAATCTTGGCTGGATCTACGGACATATAAATGTCTTTAAGATTAATATCTTCTTCAATATCAAGGTCTCTGGCTTTGGCTTGCTCAGCGATAAAGCGTAAACTGGATAGTAAAGTTTCTTCAATCAAGACCTTTTCTTCTTCCAGTTCCATTTTACCGGCTTCGGCTTTGGACATATCCAGAATATTATTAATTACTTTCAAAAGATGGCGGGCACTTTCCAGAATATCTTGCGTATATTCATTGTATTGTGGGTTGCCCAGTGGACCGAAGGTCTCACCTTTCAAGATTTCGGAAAATCCGATAATAGAATTAAGAGGCGTGCGCAGTTCATGACTGACTCGGGCCAGGAACATGCTTTTCATGGAATTGGCTTTTTCTGCTTCAGTTTTTTTCTCCACCAATTGATTTTCATGTTGTTTTAAGGTGGTGATATCGCGCCCAATTCCGCGGTAGCCAATAAACTTTTCCGTCTCTGGATCAAAAAGTGGCAGGGCGCTTAACAAAAAAAGCTGTTCGGATTTATCTTTGGCCGTAATGATAAATTCCAGATTTTCAATGGGACGGCACATGCGAACCTGTGGCGGCATTGATCCTTTTTGATGAGGAGGAAGCTTGGCAGTACCAACGTCAAAAATGTTTTTGCCCAAAACTTCCTGAGGGGCAATATCGCATTTTTCCAGAATCTTGTCAGAGGTATAGGTCAAGCATAGATCTTTGTCTGTTTCCCATATCCAGTCGGAGGAAAGCCGGATCAGATCTTCCAGAAGAGTATCCCGATTCAGTCTTGGTTCAGACGCCGGGGATGGAGTATCGGATTTTTGTTGCACGTTCACCATTCTATAGGATTATACTCCTTTATCAAAGGACATCACACTATCGGGATCTTTAATAAAGTCTTTCAAGTACTTAAGGGCCTTTTCTTGCGTCATTTTAGTGTAGGCTTGCAAGATTTTATCAAATGTTTTGTCGCGATAACTTTGTTTAGCCGGTAAATGGCGTAGTAAATAGCCAAATACCTCTTCAAATTCTTTTGGAGAGAAATCAAGCACCTTGAAGGCCACGACAATGGCTTCAGGGGATCCTTCAAAAATAATAATGCGCGCTTTGGTCGGATCAATTTTTAAAAATCGCGCCAAAATAGCTGAGAACAAGGAAATTTCCCCATGGCGCAGTACTTTGATAAGAAAATCGCTCTTTAAAACCCCCTGTTTGGCCAGAACCCGCACCAAATCTTCTTCCGGGGGTGGCCCTTGCAAAGATTTTGTCTCATTAATTTCATCCCGGACTACTTTTTCTAAGGCAACTTCCAGCCCTTCTTCGTCCACCTTAAAACTTTTGACAATTTCGGCTTTCAACTCATCTGCAACCCACCAATATAATTGACTTACCAGCTTTATGGGTAAATCCTCCCGGCGCACCAGGGGGTACCGATAACTGTCAACCCGTTTTGATTGTGAAACGATATAGGTCATGGTTTTTTCAGCGATTTCCGCGCTTTTGTTATTTAATAGCTCCGTTATAATTGATTCATCCCCTACTTCGACAATCGCATTAGATACTGCCGGGCTGATATATTGGCGTTTGGCAATGGCCAGTTGGTGTTCTACGCTGCGATTATAAATAACTTTGATCAGATCCTTGTCCTGCAAGATCTTGGAATACATTAACACCGGCTCTGCCACGGTAATTTCATCATTGGCCAGGCGCACGACCAGGTCTTCAGGCACGCCCAGCATATGGGAAACCTCACGGGAAAGGCGCATTTTTAGGCGACTTTCCACCTTTTCAATCAAAGTACACAGGATATCAACCATCAAGGCTTTTTGTTGATCGGACAGATCTCCAAACTGATCAACAAAAACGTCCGCAATTTTTTCAAACAACTGCGATCGACCACTTGCAGACTTTTCCTCTGCAAGCTGCAGCATATCTTTAAGTTCGGTTTCAGAATACATTTCAAAACCCCTATTATGCCTGTCAAAGGCTCCTATCACGTCTTCATTATAGGGGAAAAAATCTCTCTAATTGGTTAATCAAGATGTTAACGAAAATTAACCTAACTCTTTCATTCC
>JANQSM010000054.1 GCA_028284025.1 Alphaproteobacteria bacterium
AGAAGTGATGAACATTATTGGTGAGGTTAAAAACAGAACTTGCATTTTAGTTGACGATATTGTTGACTCTGCCGGCACTTTATGCAACGCTGCGCGCGAAATTATGGAACAGGGTGCTGAATCTGTTTCTGCATACGTAACACACGGTGTATTGTCCGGTGGTGCGGTTGCCCGGATTACCTCTTCCCCACTACGGGAACTGGTTTCTACTGACAGCATCCTGGCAACTGAAGCTGTGCGAGTTGCAGAAAACATGCGCCAGTTAACCGTTGCCCCAATGATGGGCGAAGCCATGCGCCGTATTCACAGCAATGAATCTGTATCTTCATTGTTTCATGAATCGGTTCAAAAAAAAATTAAACGCGTTGCCTAAAGGCTAAGAAAACAAGGCAATAAGCCACACATAAATGGAGTGAGTGTTATGACAGAAGTAATTAAACTACACGCGGAAGATCGCGAACGCATTGGTAAAGGTGGTGCCCGCGCCGTGCGCAGAGATGGATTTGTACCCGGCATTATTTATGGTGGCGATGCTAAGCCGCATGCTATTCGAATTGCGGAAGGGGACTTAATCCGTGAGATTTATGCCGGTGGATTTTTCACCAAGCTATACGAATTGGATCTGAAAGGTGAGAAACAGCGCGTGTTGGCTCGTGATGTTCAGTTCAACCCAGTTAAGGACACGCCTGAGCACATTGACTTTTTACGTGTGACCGCTAACACCAAGATCAACGTTGATATTCCAGTACACGTTCTGAATGAGGAAAAATGCCCAGGCCTGCGCAATGGAGGGGTTTTGAATATTGTTCGCCACACCGTTGAAATGATGTGCTCGGCTAACAACATCCCGTCTCATCTGGATGCAGATATTGAAAATCTGGAAATTGGGGACAGTCTTCACATCAGCAACATCACCTTGCCGGAAGGTACCAAGCCGGTCATTGAGGACCGTGACTTTACTATTCTTCAAATTGCTGCACCGAAGTTGGCAGTGGTTGAAGAAGAAAGTGAAGAAGCTGAAGAAGACGAAGAAGGTGCTGAAGGTGAAGAAGGCGAAAGCAAAGAAACATCTGAAAGTTCTGAAGAATCCGCTGGCGACGCCGCCAAAGAGGAATAAATGGTACTTGTTGTTGGCCTTGGAAACCCAGGCGACAGCTATACCTTCACCAGACATAATATCGGATTTCGGGCCGTGGATGCCTTGGCTGATTTTTATCAAGCCGATCCGCCTCGCTCCAAATTTAACGGTGAACTGCGTATTGCCCATCTGGACGATCAAAAGCTTTTCTTTCTAAAGCCGCAAACCTATATGAACTTATCTGGTGAATCTGTGCAAAAAGCTGCTCAATTTTACAAAATTAAACCTGAACAAATCATAGTGGTTCACGATGAGGTAGATCTGGAGCCAGGAGAAATCAGAACCAAAACAGGGGGGGGTCATGCCGGTCACAACGGATTACGTAACATCGATGCTTGCATTGGGAAAAATTACCATCGCATCCGCATCGGTGTAGGGCATCCGGGCCACAAGGATGATGTAAGCGATTACGTTTTAAGTAACTTTTCAAAGCAAGATGAAATTTGGGTAGATGAAATTCTGGCAAACATTCACAAAACATTTAATGACTTTGCAATTCAGGAAGGGGTTTTGTAATGGGATTTAATTGCGGCATTGTAGGCCTGCCAAACGTTGGAAAATCAACCTTGTTTAATGCGCTGACTGCCACAGCTGCCGCAGAAGCCGCTAACTACCCATTTTGCACGGTAGAACCCAACGTGGGCCGTGTTACCGTACCTGATCCACGTCTGGGTGAAATTGCTAAAATAGCCGGATCTCAAAAAGTGATTCCAACCAGTTTGGAATTTGTCGATATCGCCGGACTTGTTCGGGGTGCAAGCAAAGGAGAAGGGTTAGGAAACCAGTTTCTAGCCAACATTCGTGAAGTGGATGCCATATTGCATGTTTTGCGCTGCTTTCAGGATGAAAACATCACACACGTGGATGGATCGGTGGATCCTATCCGTGACGCAGAAACTGTAGAAACAGAATTAATGCTGGCAGATCTGGAATCTTTGAATAAGCGTATTGACCAGATCCGTAAAAAAGGAGCAACCGGGGATAAGGAATCAAAGCTGCTGCTGGAAGTGATGGAACCTACCATCAAAGCGCTGGAGGATGGAAATCCAGCACGCACTGTTTCTTTAACGCCAGAGCAAACCCGCATCATGCGCACTTTAAATCTTTTAACGTTCAAGCCGGTTTTATACATTTGCAATGTTGAGGAAAATGCCGCTGCAACCGGTAATGAACACTCTGCCAAGGTCGTGGAGAAAGCCCAAAAAGAAGGCGCAGGGTGTGTGGTTATATCTGCGCATATTGAATCAGAGATTGCCCAGCTCCCGGAAGATGAGAAGCAGGAATACATTGAATCTATGGGATTAAAAGAAGCAGGTCTTGCCCAGATTATTCGTGCTGGATATGCCCTGCTGGATCTTCTAACGTTCTTCACCTGCGGTCCAAAGGAAGCGCGCGCCTGGACCGTACGCAAAGGATCTGCCGCCCCTCGTGCAGCCGGGGTAATTCATACCGACTTTGAACGCGGATTTATCCGTGCTGAAACAATCGGCTTTGGAGATTTTATCCAACACAGTGGAGAACAAGGTGCTAAAGATGCTGGCGTACTCCGTCAGGAAGGCAAAGAATACCTTGTCAAGGATGGTGATATCCTGCACTTTAAATTCAATGTCTAGAAAAATATCAGAAATTTACTTCTTCAGTTTAGCCCACACACGCTTTTTAGACGCGTAGAAAAAGCCTGCCATAAAGATCAGGAAAATCAGCACGCGAAGCCCCGTGCGCTTGCGCTCTTCCATTTCTGGCTCTGCTGTCCAGGCCAGGAAAGCCGTAACATCATGCGCCATCTGCTCCACTGTTGCAGGCGTACCATCTGCATAAGCCACTCCGTCTTCGAAAAGCGGTCCAGCCATAGAAATCTGGTTGCCCGGGAAATATTTGTTGTATGCCATGCCAGGGTTCATTTTAACATCCGCAGGGGGGTCCGTGTATCCTGTTAGCAAAGCATAAATATAGTCTGGTCCCCCAACACGTGCCTTGGTAATCAAAGAAAGATTTGGCGGATAGGCTCCAT
>JANQSM010000077.1 GCA_028284025.1 Alphaproteobacteria bacterium
CAACATCTTTTACCGAAATAAAATCCCGTGTTTGTTTGCCGTCGCCAAAAATGGTCAGAGGCTGGCCACTGGCTGCGCGGTCTATAAAAATAGAAATGACGCCAGAATAGGGGGATGATGGATCCTGTCCAGATCCGAAAACGTTGAAATAGCGCAATCCCATCACCGATAGCCCGTGAAAACTTGCGTAGAGCTTGCCGTAGTTCTCATTCATTTGCTTTTCCAGGGCATAGGGTGAAAGGGGTGTTTGCAAAGCCATATCTTCCCGGCATATATCTTGGCAATTGCCGTATACAGCAGCGCTTGAAGCGTAAACCACCCGCGTTTCGGGTGCATTATGACGCACAAATTCAAGAATATTTAAAAATCCCTGAACGTTGGTTTCAAAAGTTTCTGCCGGTTTTTCAATGGATAAAGGAACTGATACTTTTGCAGCTAAATGTAAAATGGCATCGGCATTTTGGGCAGCCTGGGCAACGGCTTGGTCGTCCAGGGTCGTTCCTTTTACAAGAGTTAGATTAGAGCTGTTTTTGGGCAGGTTTGCCAGGTTTCCTGTGCTGAAGTCGTCCAGGACAACCACATGATAACCTTCTGAAATTAAAAGATTAACCGTGTGATGGCCGATAAACCCAGCACCGCCAGTGACAAGAATTTGTTTCATGAGTTCCTTGATAATCCATGCATTAAATAAAAACCAGCCCTAAATTGTTTTGTTGTTTTCGTTGACAAAAGGGCACATTTCTATTTATGTATTGCATATTAATCACCGGGGGTGCCGAAAACTGGCTGAGAAAAACCCCAAAAACCTGATCCGGGTAATGCCGGCGAAGGGAGAGTGAAACAATGACGACCAAGTTTGTTACACCTGATTCTGTCTGGGCGGATATTGAGAAAGTCCGCGCCGTTTCCCCTTTGGTTCACAATATTACCAATTACGTTGTAATGGATGTGACGGCCAATGCGTTGCTTGCGGTCGGCGCCTCCCCGGTGATGGCTCATGCTTTACAGGAAGTAGAGCAAATGACTACCTTGGCACACGCATTGGTGCTGAATATTGGAACATTGTCGGAAAACTGGATTGAAGCCATGCTTAAAGCCCAGCGCCAGGCGAATAAGCTTAACAAGCCAGTGGTTTTGGATCCAGTAGGGTTGGGGGCGACAGAATATCGGGCTGAAACCATTAGCAGAATCCTAAATAATGGGGATGTCACCGTTATTCGCGGCAATGCCTCTGAGATTGGAAATTTGTGCGGCATGGTGGCTCAAACCAAAGGGGTAGACAGTACAACAAACGCTGAAAACGTTATTGAGCAAGCTGAAAATTACGCCAAAGCACATAATCAGATCATCGCGATTAGTGGGGCAACCGACTATATCACCAATGGCACCACTACGATTCAAGTGGAAAACGGCAATGCAATGATGGGTAAAGTCACCGGTATGGGTTGCACAGCGACCGCCATGATAGGTGCATTTCTAGGTGTAAATGAGAATGCGTATCTAGCCACGGTGCATGCCATGATTGCTATGGGTATTGCCGGGGAGAGAGCTGCCCAACAGGCAAACGGCCCGGGCAGCTTTAGAAATTTATTTATGGATCAGCTTTATTCCCTTTCAGCAGCGGACATTGATTCATTGATGAAAGTACCTGATTATGCGGCAGCAGCATGATCTTTCTTTATATCTTGTAACAGATCGGCGCGGAATTCCTTTGGCCGAGTTTTTTCATATTATCCTGGAAGCAGTCAAGGGTGGTGTGACAGCCGTACAGTTGCGTGAAAAAGAAGCAAGTTTTGATGAGTTTGTGG
>JANQSM010000090.1 GCA_028284025.1 Alphaproteobacteria bacterium
TATGAATCTTACACATTTGTGATATATGGAAAGGGTAGAAAATATGTCAAAACCTGTTAGATTTCAGATGCCTAATGTAGAGCGTTTGTGGAAATGCACAAAAGAGTCCCCAGCTATTAACATTGTTTCGGCTGATGCCAGCGTAGCTGTTGGTGCAAACTTGGTTGCTGAGTGTGCTTACATTGATGAAACCCTACCTAAACGGACAACTTTTCCCGCTGCTGACCATAAAGTAAAGGTTGTGTCCGTGGAGAAAGTAAAGTTGAGAGAAATCAGCAGTGAAGCCCATGAATTTCTTCGCTTTGGCCTTTTGCAGGAAGATATCGATCGCGATGAGGATGAGTGGTGGGAGGGTATGGTGTCAGAGTTGTGTGATAATGGTACTGCCCTGGACCAGATTCATGGTTTGATTGAGGAAAATGAAGGCGAAAAAATTACTCCTGAAATTATTCTCTTTGCTGAGATTCTTGTAGAGCTTACTAAGATTGCGATTGAAGAGGGGAAACCCTTGCCTACACTTGACACAATGGTTCAGGAAGTGAGATTTTGCTATGCACCTGATGGCAAGGGACTTGATCCAAGTGCTATTGAGGCATTGAGAAGGCAAAGAACTGCTGTTAAGGGGGGGTAGATTTTTTTATTCATTTTGAAGAAGCCACTCTTTCCGGGTGGCTTTTTTTGTGACCTCGTCCTATTTTATGAATATGTTTGAAAACTTTATTCCTTTTTTATCAGAACTTTTAATTTGGGTGATCCCCATTGTTGTTGCGGTTACTTTTCATGAAATTGCCCATGGTTATGTGGCTAATGAGCTAGGAGATGATACTGCCAAACAGCAAGGCCGGTTATCTTTAAATCCATTGGTGCACGTAGACCGCTTTGGGACGATTATCTTGCCAATGCTGCTTTTGATTATGCAAAAGATGGCGGGGGTAACGACTCCTTTTATTATTGGTTACGCCAAACCAGTGCCTGTAAACTTTTCCCGTCTACGCCAACCAAGGCGAGACATGATGCTGGTGGCGCTGGCCGGACCAGCGATTAATATTGTACTGGCATTTCTTTCAGCATTATTGATTCATACTACCTACAATTTTCAACAAGGTGGAGTAATGGAATGGGTCCATTATATGCTGTTTTTCAGTGTTTTAATTAATATTGCCTTAGCGGTATTTAATATGCTGCCGATCCCGCCTTTGGATGGCGGCAGGGTGGTTACCGGTTTGCTGCCCTCCCATTATGCCCGCCGCTATGCCCAGTCGGAACGTTATGGCTTTTTTATTATCATCGGGCTTTTAATTGTTTTGCCCTATATTGGGGACAAGTTAGGGCTTGATTTGAATATTCTGCTTTATGTCTTACAATATTTAGTGCAAAATGTGTTTGATCTTATAACCTATATAAGTGGTTTGAACACATAAAATACGAGGCATACACACCCATGTCCCATACTCCGTTTGAAGAAGACGTACCACAAGATGTAGTACAGATTGCTTTTGATTTCCGTGTTGATTTAGAAGGTTTTGAAGGCCCGATTGACCTGTTGTTGCATTTGGCACGTCAACAGAAGGTGGATTTAAAGCAAATTTCTATTCTTTCTTTGGCCGAGCAGTATTTGCAATTTATTGCTGAGATGCGGGTACGTAATCTGGAGGTTGCAGCCGACTATTTGGTGATGGCTGCTTGGCTGGCGTATTTGAAATCTCGCCTCCTGTTACCTGAACCTGAACTGGCAGAAGAAGAAATTAGCCCGCAAGATATGGAAGCCGCCCTTGCCATTCAGCTGCAGAGGCTGCAAGCAATGCAAAAAGCCGGTAAGGAATTGATGCAATTGCCCCATTTGAATGCGGATGTTTTTCGCCGCCCTGAATCCAGCCAGGAAGTAAAAGTAGTGTATGAGAATGTGTTTAGCACTTCTTTGTTTGATTTGCTGCGCGCTTATGCGGATATCACCCGTAAATCTCAGACGCAGGAATTTCGTATTCCGCCGTCTTCTCTCTTTTCTGTGGAAGCATGTGTTGAGAGATTGCGCAAGATTTTTGGGCATCAGCTTGTACCTTCATGGCAGAACCTGTTTGATTTTTTACCCACCAAAATTAAATCCCCTATGGAGCGTCGTTCAGCCATGGCTAGTACTTTTGTGGCATCGCTTGATTTGGCACGGTACGGGACAATTGACTTACAGCAGGAATCAACATATGGCACTATTTTTGTGCGCACCCGCCCACAAGAAGCTGCCAATTCTAATGAAGTACAGGAATAAAGGATTTTGTTATGGAAACCGTTCACCGTTTAATTGAAGCCCTTATGTTTGCTTCCGCCCGCCCCCTGGAGATGGGGGAGCTTGTGGAAGCCACTAAGCAACATCCGCAGGAAATTGAGCAAGCCCTTGCTGAATTGACAGAATTTTACAAACCACGGGGCATTAATATTGTAAAAGTGGCAGGTAAATGGGAGTTTCGTACAGCAGAAGATCTGGGCGAACATTTGACTATTGAAAAGCAAGTGCGCCGCAGGTTATCACGCGCTGCCATTGAAACATTAGCGATTGTTGCGTACCACCAGCCAATTACCAGGGCAGAAATTGAGGAAATCCGCGGTGTTTCAATTTCTAAAGGTACACTGGATATTCTGTTGCAAGAAGCCTGGATCCGTCCCAAAGGCCGCAAACAGGTTGCAGGTCGCCCGTTAACCTGGGGGACAACAGAGAAATTCCTGGAAGATTTTGGGCTAGAGAGTCTGGATGCACTTCCGGGTCTGGAGGACTTGAAAGCGTCTGGTATTCTGGAACTACGCCCGGGTATGTTGGCACTGTCTGAAATTCATCCATCCCAAGTCCCAGATCAAGATAATGAACAGGATGACGACTGGGAAGAAGATGTGGATGAAGATGAAATGGAAGACGAATCAGATTTTCAGCTTGAAAGCATAACTTAAATTGCCCTTGCCATAAATCTTTGGCATACTGACTGTCCCTATAACGCAGAAGAGGAAAATAAGAATGAGTCCCAGCTTACCCCAAATTTTATTAATTATTTTGGTTATCATCCTTTTGTTTGGTGCAGGCCGCATCCCGCGCGTAATGGGGGACATGGCCAAGGGAATCAAAAGTTTTCGTCAAGGATTAACGGATAGTGATGAGACAGAAGAGGCGCCAAAACAAGTAACAGCAAAGAAGAAGACTGCAAAAAAATCTACCCAAAAATCTTCAAAGTCTAAGAAAAAATCATAGGGTTTAGCCATGTTCAGCATTGGGTGGCCTGAACTTGCCTTTATCATCATCGTCGCAATTCTGGTCATGGGTCCTGAGGTACTACC
>JANQSM010000091.1 GCA_028284025.1 Alphaproteobacteria bacterium
TCCCTCTCTATTCACTGCTTTGGCCGTACCAGACGGTTCTACCGCTGGCCGAATAAAGGTTGTGTCATCTTCCCGAGCAACTTCTGGAGCTCCAGCTCCCCTTTCCCGCGCACGACGTGGGAGTTCTTGTGCATGAGAAAGACGATTACTGGCACCCAAAGCTTTTACCTTATGGATCAGCTCCAGACGAAAACTTTCAGCAGATGCCAATTCAGAAGAACTAGATGGTTTGGGCAAATAATCCTTTGCGCCTTTTTCCAAAGCTTCCATACTGATTTCAGCATTTCGAAGCGTCAAGGTAGAGGCCATAATAATCTGGACATCCGGTTTGATTTCCAGCAATTTTGGAATTGCGGTCAGTCCGTCCATAACCGGCATTTCAATATCCAAAACAATGACTTCAATATCTTTTTGCTGCAAATTTTTGATGGCCATTTCGCCATTCGCAGCCGTTGCAACAACTTCTACTTTCGGATCCTGTTCCAGAATGCGGCTAATAATCCCTCGGATGACAACCGCATCATCCACAACCATCACCTTATAGGGATTTTTGTATTCAGCGGCCTGCAAAGGGGTTGGGCGAGCTGTATTCTCTTCTACTACTGTCATTAAATAAGTCCGACTTGTGCAAATTTAGCCTCAATAATCTGGGCATCAAAAGGTTTCATTATATATTCGTTTGCCCCCGCCATAATGGCTTCTTGCATATGCGACATATCATTTTCCGTCGTACAGAAAATTACGATCGGCCTGTCACCATTTGGCACTTTCCGTAACTCACGCAAAAATTCAATTCCGGTCATTACCGGCATATTCCAGTCCAGCAGAATGGCTTCGGGCATTTCTTCCAGGCACGCATCCAACGCTTTTTGACCGTCCTCTGCTTCCTGAATATCAAATTTTAGCTCAGTTAAAATTTTGCGCGCCACCATACGCACAACTTTTGAATCATCTACTACCAAACATGTTTTCACAGGGCCTCTCCTACGTTGAGTTTATGCTGCCTTAATTTCACCAATGCTACCGATAAGTTTATCAACATCCAGCACCACCATTAAACGCTCAGGGAGCTGGTAAATTCCCATAGAAACATCTCTCCATCGACTATCCATCGTAGGTGGATTTGCTTCATGATCTTTAGGGTGAAGGTTTAAAACCTCCCCTACGCTATCAACTGTCAAACTGTACTGATCTCCAAGATGCTCGACAACAACATGCATCTGTTCATTTATATCCGCCGGCTCCAGCCCCATACATTGGCGTACATCAACCGCGGTGACGATTTTACCCCGCAGATTTAAAGAACCCGCAATTTCATTGCGTGACAAAGGAATGCTGGCAATCTTTTGCGGTCCCAAAATATCGTGCACATTTAAAACAGACAGTCCTAGCAACTGGTCTGCAATAATCACTGTAACGAATTGCTCGGTATAATAATTAGATGCGAGATCCAATTCTGTACCAGGTGTTTGACTTTTTACGACAAGCTCATTCATATTCTTATCCCTCTATGCTGCTTCTTCAGCATCTTCTGTCGAAGATTTGCTTTGGATGGCTTTTACAATACGATCAGTCAATGACTCACGATCGGTCTTGGCAATATAATCATCAAAACCTGCTTCCAGCCCACGTTTGATATCTTCCTCTCCCATTAGGGAAGACAACGCCACGACCGGTTTTTCTTTCCAGTTGCTGTGCGATCGAATTTCATGCACCAGCTGTAATCCTGTCATATCCGGCATTTCGATATCACTCACAACGACATCAAAATCATATCCCTGTTCACAAAGCTCCAGCGCTTCTTTTCCGCTGGATACGGCTTTGACATCAAAACCGGCTACCGACAAAGTCGGAATAATCAGATTCCTAAAGAACATGCTGTCATCAATTAATAGCAATCGCTTGGATTCTTCAGTTTCTTGATTACCCTCGACACCGGTGCGTCTGAACCAGTCTCCGAAAGCTTTTTCCAGATAATAACTGACATTTATAATATCCGTGGCTTTACCAGCAATAACAGTAGAGCCAGCAATGTTCTCCGATTCACTCGTTAAATCTGATTTAACGGCATCTTCCACAATGTCTACAATATCATCAATTACAAGACCCATAGAGTGATCCCTATCCGTAAATACAATCAGTGGAATCCGCCCTTGCTCGGGCATTATTTGTGTCGCGTCAAATTTAATGATCGGCATTAGTTTTTCACGGTACTGCACCATAGGACGGCCATCAGAGTATTCAATTTTCTCTGCCATAACATCTTCCAAACGCGCAACCAGGGACAATGGAACAGCTTTCGGTCCACCTTCTCCTGCCTTGAACAGTAGTAATGACATAACGTTGTCGCCAAAATTGCGTTTGGATCCATAATCATCCTGACTTTGAGCAGCATCATCTGCCAAGGTGATTTCACCAGTGCTGTCTGCAATTCCATTCGGATCAAGAATCATAATAACGGATCCATCACCAAGAATAGTATTTCCTGAGAAAATAGAGATATCGCGTAAAATTGGTGCTACTGGCTTGACCACAATTTCTTCGGTGTCAAACACGTCATCCACGATTATACCGTAAGAATATGTTCCAACCTTGGCGACAATGATGTACTTCTCAGCAAGTGATCTTTGTTCAGATTTCGCAAGTTTAGCGGAATCTTCAGATTCCTTCATTACATTATCATTGTCACTTGTATTCTCAACTTCATCAGGCTGTTTAACTGCTTCTGCTTCTGCTTCTGTTTCTGCTTCTTCCGCTTCAGCTTCAACCTCAGTTTCAGCTTCCGTCTCAACTTTAGCTTCCACTTCAGCTGGAGGTTCAATAAAACCAAGATCTTCTTTCAAACTTTGCTCAACCTGCTTCTTGTTAGATGCAAATATCTCAAACTTCTCAAGTTTTAAAAGTTTTTCCAGAGAAATCAGCGGCAGCAAGCGGTTACGCAACCGTAAAACAGATGTTCCACGAATATCTTCTATCTGCTGCTCAGAGTCTTTGGAAACACGTACCAGCTCAACCACACTCAATTGCGGTACCGCAAATTTCTCACCACAAGATTCTACAATCAGGGCTGACACAATTGCTAGCGTCAACGGAATCTTGATCATAAAGGTAGATCCCTGGCCCTGGACAGTGTTCAGCTCAATCGTCCCTCCAATTTTCTCAATATTGGTGCGCACCACGTCCATGCCCACGCCACGGCCAGAAACAGACGTAACTTTCTCTGCCGTAGAAAATCCGGCCTTAAAGATAAGCTGGGATGCCTGCTTGTCCGACATGGATTCCAATTCTTCAGCAGTGTGCAGACCATTTTCAAGAGCTTTTTCCTTAATGCGCTCAAGGTTCAGCCCCTTACCATCATCCTTAATTTCAATAATAATGTGTCCACCTTCATGGAAAGCGTTCAGCACCACTTTTCCGGTTTCCGGTTTACTGGCAGCTACCCGCTCTTCCGGCATTTCAATACCATGGTCGGCAGAGTTTCTGACCATATGTGTCAACGGGTCTTTGATCAGGTCCAGCACCTGGCGGTCAAGCTCTGTATCTGCACCCAACATTTGCAGTTCGATTTTCTTATTTAATTCCAAAGCAAGGTCTCGAATAATCCGTGGCAGTTTTGCCCAGGCATTCCCGATCGGTTGCATGCGGGTTTTCATCACCCCTTCTTGCAGGTCAGTGGTAATATGACTTAAACGTTGCAAGGGAAGAGCAAACTCACTGTCCTTGTGGCTGCGCAAAATTTGCATTAACTGGTTACGGGTCAACACCAGCTCTGAAACCATGTTCATTAAATCTTCCAGAACGTCCACATTCACGCGGATAGACTGAGTCGCGATCGATGCCTCTTTCTTACCAGCGTCAGCCGGCTTATCTTGGCTTGGTGCTGGCGGTTTGGCTGCAGCAGCAGGTGGTGATTCTGCGGATGGTTCTGGTGACGGTTCAGGCTCTTTGGTCTCTGCTTTTTCTTCTCCCTGAAAATTCAAGTCATCGGCAGGACCAGGTGTTGAATTAAACAATTCCTGCAAGTCATCACCATCTTCAGGCGCTTCTTCACTACTTTCTTCCGCTTCAGCGGCTGCTTCTGGTGCAGGCTCTGCGGCAGATTCAGGTTGTTCTGCAGCAGCAGGGGCACCGCCACCATCAGCAATGGCATTAAGCCGGTCAATCAAAGCCTGATCATTTCCTTCTGGCTCTGTACCTGTTTCTTCCAACTCACCCAACAAATATTTAATTTGGTCAAAACACTCCAAAATAGCAGACACGCCTTCAGGTGTGACTTCTAGTTCCCCATCACGAAATTTTCCCAATACATTTTCACCTGCATGGGCCACGGCTTCCAGCCGAGGTAACCCCAAAAAGCCACATGTTCCCTTGATGGTATGGACAAGACGGAAAATATTACCTAAAAGCTCTTTGTCATTTGGGTTCTTTTCAAGTTCTACAATTTCAACGTCAAGAGTGGCTAGATTTTCGGATGTTTCAGTTAGAAACTCTGATAGCAGGTCGTCCATACTTCCCCCGGGTTAGCAGTGTGTGATGTACAAAGTTTTTATCACATTACGATAGCACAAAAAATACCTCTATAGTAAAACCAAAAATAGTTATAATAGTATTAAATTATACCTATAGTTGTAAAATTACTTGATGCTCAACTAAGAAATTGAGCTACATTACCTACACACCAGAAGAAACATTGGCGCTGAAGGTAATAACATCGTCTGCTTCGGTAAACTGAAAGTCTGAATTCAAGGCTTCTGCCAGTTTGGCGGTGAAATAGGCTTGAACGGTACGCGGGTCAAGACTTGCAGGATTGACATCTGTGTGGAAAGCGTTGGCTACACCTTCTGCCAAACGCGCACTTTCCCCCTGGCATGTTACCTTGATACGCACATCTGAGCTGTCAGATTCTACTGTCAAGGCTAGCTTCCCGCCACGAGGCATAGATTCTGTCGCACAAATAATAAGGTTTAGAATCAGCTTGATACCAAAACGTTGCAAAGAAAACGCCTTACCAATGTTTTCATCTGGCCATTCCAGTTCAATTTTTCCACCTTCCAGGTAATCATCAACCAAAGATTTAAGATCAGATAGAGAAGTAATTGCTGCGCCGGTGGCCATACCATAAGCTACCCGGTATACTCGTAATCTTTTTGATGCAACGCGCGCACTGCTCCCCAAAAGGTTCAAAGCCTCATCCGCCATCTCACTGCCAAATTCTTCCAGCAGTTCTACACCATTGACCGCCGCCCCAACCGGGCCGACAAGATCGTGACACATCCGTGAAAAGAGAAGCTCTACTACAGGCAAATCAAATTTCTGATCCATAATTCTTCCGTCTTATTTTGTGTTGTTCGATAGGTTTTAAAAAGTAAAAAACCAGTGTTGTCCTTCATTTAAAAAGATTATATGCCCCATTGCAAGGATTTGTTGCGGGTGTTTTGATCTCTATCCTTTTTCAGCCATTTCATGTTGCTTTGTGGAATCATCTCCACTGCCTTTCTTCGATTTTTTCGGCAAAGAATCAGGATAGGAGAATACAATTTCATTTTCCTTAATGTCCACATACACCAGACCACCCTCAGATAACTGACCAAACAGAATTTCTTCTGACAATGGCATCTTGATTTGCTTTTGAATAACACGCCCCAGAGGCCGTGCTCCGAAATTTTTGTCATACCCTTCATCTGCTAACCAGGCACGCGCTTCATCGGATAGTTCAATTTCAACATTGCGCTCCGCCAGTTGTGCTTCCAGTTGCATAACAAATTTGTCGACAATCTTGCCAACCACATCTTTAGAAAGATTGGAGAATGGCACAATTGCGTCCAGGCGGTTCCGAAACTCCGGCGTGAACAGGCGGTTGATGGCTTCCGTATCCTCGCCCACCCGTTCTTCTTCAGTAAAGCCCATTGGTGGTTTGGCAAGGTCAGCTGCCCCGGCATTCGTGGTCATAATTAAAATCACATTGCGGAAATCAACGGATTTCCCATTGGTATCGGTCAGCTTCCCGTGATCCATGACTTGAAGCAAAATGTTATAAACATCTGGATGCGCTTTTTCAATTTCATCCAACAGCAAAACACAATGCGGTGTTTTATCAACTGAATCGGTCAACAAACCTCCCTGATCATACCCGACATATCCCGGAGGTGCCCCCAATAGGCGGGAGACTGTATGACGCTCCATATATTCGGACATATCGAACCGGTGAATTTCAATCCCCAACGTCTGGGCCAGTTGCTTGGCAACCTCGGTTTTTCCAACTCCGGTTGGACCTGAGAATAGGTAATTTCCGATCGGCTTGTCATGATCCCGCAAACCTGCACGAGACATCTTGATGGCTGTTGCAAGCGTTTCAAGAGCTGTATCCTGGCCAAACACCACAGTGCGCAGATCACGCTCCAGGTTTTCTAATACTTTACGATCATCAGATGAAACAGATTTGGATGGAATACGGGCAATTTTAGATACCACATGTTCAATCCGCTTAATGCCAATCGTCTCTTCCCGTTGATCTTTTGGTAGCAAATTAAGAGAAGCACCCGCTTCATCAATCACATCTATGGCTTTGTCAGGTAATTTGCGATCTCCAATGTAGCGTGCTGATAAATCAACGGATGCCTTAATAGCCTCATCCGTGTACTTCACATTATGGTGTTTCTCATAATAAGGCTTCAAGCCCATCATGATTTTCACGGCATCATCAATGGAAGGCTCATTAATATCAATCTTCTGGAACCGGCGCACCAAAGCCCGGTCTTTTTCAAAATGATTGCGGTATTCCTTGTAGGTCGTTGACCCAATACAACGCAGTGTTCCACTCGCGAGCGCTGGCTTTAACAGATTGGAAGCATCCATTGCCCCCCCGCTGGTAGCTCCGGCACCAATAATAGTGTGAATTTCATCAATAAACAGAACAGCCTTTTCTTGTTCTTCAAATTCAGCCAAAACAGCTTTAAGACGTTCCTCAAAGTCCCCACGATAGCGGGTTCCAGCTAGCAATGCCCCCATATCCAAAGACCAGATGGTGGTTCCTAACAGCACTTCCGGCACTTCTTCCTTATTAATACGAAGCGCTAATCCTTCAGCAATAGCGGTTTTCCCAACGCCAGGGTCTCCTACATATAAAGGGTTGTTTTTAGTTCGGCGACACAACACCTGAATCGTACGCTCTACTTCGTCATCACGACCGATCAGCGGATCAATCTTGCCAGCAGTGGCTTTTTCATTCAGGTTTTTGCAGTATGCTTCCAGGGCTTCTTGACCTTTTTTGACTGTGCCCGCCGCATCAGCAGTGCCTTCCTCCCCTTCTTCAGTCGGTTTTGGCGGCTTAGGCTTAGCACGACCCACTTTGGCAATCCCGTGAGAGATAAAGTTAACTGCATCAAACCGCGTCATGTCTTGCTCTTGCAGAAAGTAAACCGCATGGGATTCCCGCTCAGAGAACATCGCAACCAATACGTTTGCACCAGTTACCTCCGTACGGCCAGAAGATTGCACATGGATTACCGCGCGCTGCACAACACGCTGAAAACCTGCCGTGGGTTTTGATTCTTCCAGGTCCATCCGCTTTAAAGAAGAAAGGTCTGAATCAAGATGATCAACCAGCGAAGCTTTTAATTTGTCCAGATTAACGCCGCAAGCCTCAAAAACCTTGATTGCATCTTCGTCTTCAGTAATTGACAGTAACAAATGCTCCAACGTGGCAAATTCATGCCAGCGACTTCTGGCATATTCCAGGGCGCGGTGCAAAGTCTTTTCCAGATTGCGTGAAATCATAACCTATTCCTTTTCCATCGTGCATTGTAAAGGGTGTTG
>JANQSM010000103.1 GCA_028284025.1 Alphaproteobacteria bacterium
GATGAAGGGGCGGATGCAAGAATTATCGCCGCAACCACACCAACCATTTTAAAACGTGAAACTTTGACTGGAGATTTCCATCCCAATATTACTGAGGGGCGCAACTATGGAACTATCCAATTACGGATGGAAGACCTTTCTAGAACTCACTTTTGTGTTGTAACTGGGGGCGGTGAAGGCACGATTCAAGAAATTGAACAGATTGCCCTGACTCACCAAGGAAAGATTGAAATTGTCATTGTTAATACAGAAATTCAAACCCACAAGGGTAAGGAAAAATTCTGGGATGACTATGTTCGTACTATTCCTGAATCTGTTCGCCAGCGCTTGAACATACGTATTGTTGATACACCAGAAGAAGCCATAGAGCTTGCAAAACAGAGAAAGGCACTATTTGAGCTAAATCGTCAGAGTTCTAAACTGGCTAGTGTCTTAGGCGTTCTCACTGGTCAAAGGCGCCGCCAAGGATAAATCCCCATTTCTCACTAGACATCGATTCACCTGTCCTTTAAATCTATCTGCATGCGGTTATCAAAATTTTTCTTGCCTGTTTTAAAAGAAGATCCGGCTGAGGCTCAGATTGTTTCTCACAAGTTTATGTTGCGTGCGGGGATGATTGACCAGACCAGTGCCGGAATTTATATTTGGTTACCCCTGGGTTTAAGGGTATTAGAAAAGATTGACCGTATTGTTTGCGAAGAGCAAGACCGCGCGGGGTCTTCAAAGTTGATGATGCCGACTCTGCAGGATGCAGATATCTGGCGACAGTCTGGTCGCTATGACAGCTATGGCGACTTAATGCTGAAAATTAAAGACCGGCACGATCGTGATATGCTCTATGGTCCCACCAATGAAGAGCAGATCACAAAAATGGTAGCTGATCATGTCAAAAGCTATCGGGATTTGCCGTTCATGGTTTACCAGATCCAGCATAAATTCCGTGATGAAATTCGCCCGCGATTCGGTGTCATGCGGGGCCGTGAATTTTATATGAAGGATGGATATTCAGCAGATATTGACCATGAAAATGCTAAGCAGGCTTACTATAAAATGTTTGCAAGTTATATGCGAACCTTCGCACGTCTTGGTGTCAAAGCCATTCCGATGCGTGCAGATAGCGGAGATATGGGCGGTGATCTCAGCCATGAATTTGTTATGCTTGCTGATACAGGTGAAAGTGAAGTCTTTTTGCATAAAGACTGGATGGATGTGGACCCGCTAATTGAAGACATTGATTATGACAAAAATCTGGAGCCTTTATTTGATAAGTGGACATCTATTTATGCCGCTACCGATGAAATTCACGATCCGAAAAATTGCCCAGTACCAGAAGCCGAAATCATTCAGTCTCGAGGGATTGAGATAGGCCACGTATTTAACTTTGGGACTAAATATTCCGAACCAATGGGTGCAACGGTGACCGGTCCGGACGGTAAAGAAGTGTCGGTTCATATGGGTTCTTATGGTATTGGGGTATCGCGTCTGGTAGCGGCCATTATTGAAGCCAGTCATGATGATGCAGGCATTATTTGGCCTGAACAAGTTGCACCGTTCCATGTCGTGTTGGTTAATCTGAACATGGCGGATGAGAATTGCGCTAAAACAGCTGCTGATATGTATCAAAAATTGCAAGCTGCGGGTGTGGAAGTTTTGTATGATGATCGAGATGAACGTGCGGGCGTCAAGCTTGGCACGGCAGATTTAATAGGTGTGCCGTGGCAGGTAGTAATCGGCCCTCGTGGTTTGGAAAAAGGTTTTGTCGAATTAAAACATCGGGCTACAAACAAGCGGGAGGAAATTTCTCCTGATGTGGCCTTGAATAAATTTACTGCTGCCCAGAAACAGGCGGCCTGACACTCAGGTTTATATCATGTTTTCTCTTGCTGAACGTTTTATTGCCTTTCGATATTTAAAAGCGCGTAAAGGGGATGGGTTTCTGTCCATCATCGCCGGATTTTCCTTGATTGGTATCGCTTTGGGGGTGGCAACATTGATCATCGTGATGTCGGTGATGAACGGCTTTCGGGCAGAACTATTCCAGCGCATTCTTGGACTGAACGGTCACATGGCTGTTTATAGCATTGAAGGCAATTTAAAAGATTATAATACCCTGACCAGCCGGTTGCGCGGAGTTGAAAGTGTGACGCAGGCGTATCCACTTATTGAAGGTCAAGCCCTTATTTCGCGCAATTCTTATGCTTCAGGAGGGATGATTCGAGGTATTACGCCAGAAGATTTTCAACAAAAAACCTTGTTAAAAAATAGCTTGATTAGGGGGGATTTTTCAAAGTTTAGCCGTGGTGAAGGCATTATCATTGGCCGTCCGATGGCAGATCGGTATGGCGTACTGCCAGGGGATAAACTGTTATTGATTGCTCCCAAGGGGCGGCCAACCGCTTTTGGGTCCGTACCACGCTCCCGGCAATTTGAAGTAGCAGCGATTTTTGAAATCGGTATGTACGAATATGATAATACTTTTGTGTTTATGCCATTGAATTTGGCGCAAGTGTTCTTTGAAACTGGCGATGCGGTAACAGGAGTTGAGCTGTTTTTCGACGACCCCGATTTGGTAAAGTCTATCCGGCCCATTATTTATGAAACAGCTGGAGATCCCGTCCAGTTAGTGGATTGGCAACAGGCAAATTCCAGCTTTTTTACTGCTTTGGAAGTAGAACGCAACGTTATGCGTTTGATTTTGACTCTCATCATCGCTGTGGCGGCGTTTAACATTATTTCTATGCTGATTATTCTGGTGAAAAGCAAGCGTGGCAACATTGCCATTTTGCGTGCTATGGGTATTACCAAGGGAGCAATCACCCGCATCTTTTTGATGATCGGTGCGGGTGTTGGTGTGCTTGGCACATTATTGGGCTTGTTATTAGGGGTGCTATTTGTGGTCAATATTCAAACCTTGCAAGACTGGTTGGAATCCTTAACCGGCACCAATCTTTTCTCGGCTGAGATTTATTTTTTAAGCCAAATTCCAGCGGTGATTGATTGGGGAGAAGTCACAAGCATTTTGACCATATCCCTGGTGATTTCCCTTATATTTACAATTTTCCCGGCCCGTCGTGCAGCCAAG
>JANQSM010000145.1 GCA_028284025.1 Alphaproteobacteria bacterium
TTCCATCAAGAAAATACTTACCGGTGCTTTTTGAAGAATTAATTCAAGGGTATCCCGCGCAATACGCGGTGATTTATAAGTGTTTTTTTCTGCAGGTAATGGAGAAGCTTGCCGTGCAACAGTGTGCACGCCCTTAAAAGAAGATTTACGTCTTTTGGTGTGAATGGTGTCCTTTTGCTTAGGACGTTGTTGATCGCTTTTTAGCACCTATACCTACCCTGCATATTTTATAAGGGTATAATATGCAAATTTAAATAATTTTGTAAAGCGTAAAGCGGATACGTGGCAATAAAGTTACATGAGGTTTGGGGGTGGTGCTTGTGGGTAAGCTGCGCTTGCAAAAGCAGTGATTAGATAGGATAAATAAGGCACTTATGGGATTTCAAGAACTTGGACTTAATGACAAAGTATTAAGAAGCATTGCCGAAGCGGGGTATGAAGAACCTACACCAATTCAGAAGCAAGCAATTCCTTATGTTCTGAAAGGACGGGATGTAGTTGCTTGCGCCCAGACAGGGACCGGAAAAACGGCTTCTTTTACCTTACCGATGATTGATATTCTTTCCCGAGGGCGGGCAAGAGCACGTATGCCGCGTTCATTAGTCCTTTCCCCGACTCGTGAATTGGCAACTCAAATAGCTGAAGACTTCAAGATATATGGAAAGCATTGCAAGTTATCTATGGCCCTATTGATTGGTGGGGTTTCCTATGCTGAACAGGATGCGAAACTCTCAAAAGGAGTGGATGTACTTATTGCGACGCCTGGTCGCTTACTGGATCATTTCCAGCTTGGAAAGCTTTTATTATCAGGAATTGATGTATTTGTGATCGATGAGGCAGATCGCATGCTAGATATGGGCTTTATTCCGGATATTGAACGCATTGCTAAATTGTTGACTAAGAAACACCAAACTTTGCTGTTCTCTGCCACCATGCCTGTTCCTGTTCGTAAGCTTGCTGAAAAATTCTTGAAGAATCCTGAACATATCACCATTACACCAGCTCAAAAAACAGGTAAAAATATTGAGCAATATATTGTTGAAATCTCTAAAAACCCCAAAGCTCGCCAGGATGCTTTACTCAAAATTTTGAAGGATGAGAACCCGAAAAATGCGATTGTTTTTTGTAATCGTAAGCGGGACATAGCAAATGTGACAAAAGCCTTGAAAAATGCAGGCTATTTTGCAGAGGAATTGCATGGAGATATGGACCAGCGTATGCGTCAAGCAACCTATGATCGCTTCAAAGATAATCAAATCCGTGTATTGGTTGCGAGTGATGTTGCAGCTCGCGGGCTAGATGTCGATGCCTTGTCCCATGTAATCAATTATGATGTTCCTATGAATGAAGATGATTATATTCACCGCATTGGCCGAACAGGGAGAGCAGGACTTTCCGGCCGGGCATTTACTTTGGCTTCCCCATTAGACACAAAGGCCCTTCAGGTTATTAAGCAGCATGTTGAACAGGATATCCAGATTTATAAGCCAACAAGTGGGAAAATATCAGCTTCTCAAGAGAGAAAAGCACCAAAAAGCCATAAAACTCCACCAAAGGTGTCAAAATCGCAAAATTCAGAAAATTCTGGTGTTAAAGGTTTCGGAGAAGACGTGCCAAGTTTTTTTGAATCCACGGTTTTGGATAAAAAATCCGGTTAAGAAGAATATTAACGAATTGGTAACGGGTTTTGGGTACAACTGGGTACTACCGTATTGATTTAGATATATTGTAATTATTTTTTAATTTTTGTGATCAAAAAATAATTTTAAACTTGAGATTGACCGAAATATTATTTATGATTGGGTTAATGTTCGCAATATGTTGATTAACTAACGAGGCGGGTGAAGAATGAATTTTAATACAGCACAAAATCAACCTCAAGCGGGAAGCTCTTCTGAGGCATTACGTTTTAGCCTATCTGTAAATGAAGCAATTCGCATTCAAGACCCTAAAGTAATTGGCTATAAAGAGCTGAATGAGATTTTTAAGGTTATTGAAGCGACCCCGGTTAAAGACTTGATCAAAATCCGTGAAAAAACTTATGATGTTTTAGATCGTATGGATGAGATCTTGCTGGAAGGTGGCAAAGTGTCTCCTGACCAGGCAGATGAAATTATTCGCGGTATTGCGGTGTTGGAAGAAATTATCATTAAGAAAATCAGAGCTATGAAACCGTCTGAACGGCAACAGGAAATATAGGATAGGAAAAGGAGAATAACAATGACATATGAGCAATATTTACAAGCTGCACAGGGGCGAGAATATATAGGAACAGTCGTTTATGAACGTTTTGGGGGTCATGAAAAGTCTGCTGTAACCCGTGCTCGTGGTGTAGATCCACGTATGGCGGCACAACGCACACGTTAATTCATACACAATATTTTTTATTGTAAGGGGCTTGGAGACAAGCCCCTTTTCTTATGAGCAGATCTTTGCTATAACCTCATTTGAAAATATAAACCCGTGACGGATAGCAGGAAGTTCCTATATATTTCAACAATGTTGAGTTTTTCCCTTGGATCAGAATTTACAGACACAAATTGCTGAATTTATTGCACGTTCAGCTGGTGCAAGCACGGATGTAGAAGTACAGAATGTGACTTCCATGCGCATTGGCGAATCCAAACAGAATTGGCTGTTTGAGTTAGAGCTTTCGGGCGGTAAGTATGATGGAAAGCAGCGCTTTGTCGTGCGGATGCAAGCTGAATCCCCTTTACAATATACACATACTTGCCTGAATGAATTTAATCTTTTGAACGTGCTGCAAGAAAAAGGCATTCCTGCCCCAGAAGCTCTTTATTATACAGAGGATGATCAAATCACGCCTTTGCCATTATTTGTGATGAAGCGGGTGGCGGGCCGGGCTTCCGCTGAACGAGTTGTGGCTGAGTTAGGGGGATCTGATGATGGTGACAAATTGGTTGATGGCTTGGCGGCAGTTTTAGCTAAAACCCATAAAATTCGTCCTCCCAATGAAGAATTGGTATTTTTAGGAGCTTCACCAGACAGTCCGGCAAAAAGAGCTATAGATAATTGCTATATGTATCTGGATAACCTGATGGAGAATTCAGCAGCAAGCGCGTATCCCGCATTAGAATGGGGATTACGTTGGCTATCCAATAATTTGCCTCCAAAGGAGGATATTGTGCTATGCCACGGAGATATGCGGATTAGCAATGTCATGGTATTGGATAAAGAACTGACCGGAATTCTGGACTGGGAATATGCTGAATGGTCGGACCCTCATGAGGATTTAGCTACATTTATGGCGAAGAATGCCCGCTATGGAGCATATGATCGTGTGGCGGGGGGCGTTTCAAATAGAGAAGTTTTCCTGGAAGCATATACAAAACATTCTAAACAGAAAGTCGATGAATCAAGGTTACTATTCTGGGAAATTATGGCCAACGTGAAAAGAGCGCTGGTGTGTGTGGAGCTTGGGCGCCGTCATATGAGCGGGTTAAGCGTTTCATTAGATTTAGCTTTGATGACCCATACAGTTGGCCATTGTGAATTGGAAATATTGAGCCTTATTGACAGGGCAGAGCGGGCTTTGGATAAAGAGGAACAACCCAGCGAAAAGAAAGAAAAACAAAGTAAAAAGAGTAAAAAGGATAAGAAGGGAGTAAAGAAAGCAAGTGCGTAACAAGCCAACTGGTACAGACTTAATTTTGGTCGCACGCAAAGTATTAGTGGACCAGATTATCCCTGCATTATCTGAAGATAAACGGGTAACTGCCCGTATGATTGCCAAGGCCATGAATATTGCCAGCCGCGAGATTGAAGCAGGGGATTGGCCAATGAAACAGGCACTTGAAAGATTAGCGGCAATTATTGGGAAAGATGCAGAATCAGAGGTAGAATTTGCTGAAAGCACCCCTGGCGCCCTAGAGCGCGTTGTTGGAGAATTATCAGCTATCGTTGCACGTCGCATTCGCGAAGGAGAGTTTGACCGGGAATCTGAATTGCGCCAACAGGTGCATAGGCATTTATTGGCCGCCACGTTAGATAAACTGAAAGAAGATGACCCCCGTTATTTGGAAGCAGAGGGGTTCGTTTAATGAAAACTGTTTATATTACGGGAGCCACTGCAGGAATCGGCATGGCTACGGCCCGTAAATTTGCTGGTGAAGGTTGGCGACTTATTATTACTGGTCGGCGTGCAGATCGCTTGCAACAGCTTGAGGAAGAGTTTTCATCAAAAGTTCCTGTATTTTCTCTCCAACAGGATATTCGGCGAACGGATGAGGTGATAAAACAGATTCAAGCTCTCCCGGCTGAATTTTCCCAAATTGATGTATTGGTTAATAACGCTGGTTTGGCTGCTTCTAAAGGGTGGGTAGATAATATTCCACTGGAAGAACTTTTTGATATGGTTGACACCAACATTAAAGGCTTGCTTGCTACTACGCGTCATATTATGGCCGGAATGAAGCAACGTAAAGCAGGGCATATTATCAATATTGGGTCAACATCTGGCGCGCATGTTTATCCTGGATCAGCAGTGTACGCAGGAACAAAAGCTTTCGTGAATCATCTTTCTACTTGTTTGCGACCGGACTTACTGGGCAGCAATGTGCGTGTTACATCTATTGAGCCAGGTATGGTGGAAACAGAGTTTTCAATTGTGCGTTCAAAAGGAGATCTAGAGACCGCAAAAAAACTTTATGAAGGTATGCGACCCTTAAAGCCTGAAAACGTTGCTGATGCAGTTTTTTGGGCAGTAATGCAACCTCCCCATGTCAATGTTTCAAAGATTGAGATCTTTCCAACTGATCAGGCGCATGGGGCCTTTAATATTTATAGAGATGATCAGGCTAAAAGCGCTTGAATGTGGGCCAGTACACCCCCTCTTAGACCAATGAGGTCATAACCACCTTCTAGGGTAGAGATAACACGACCCTTACAGTAATCATTGGCAACAAGAACCAACTGTTCAGTCATCCAGCCAAAGTCATCATCTTCTAATTCAATAGAAGCAAGTGGATCTCGTTGATGGGCATCAAACCCGGCAGAAATAAATAAAAGCTCCGGCTCAAACTTTCTTAAGGCAGGTATCACTTCCTCTTTGAACGCTTTCTTATAATCTGTTCCAGTTGAGCGTGATGCCATCGGAACATTTAAAATGTGATTTTCTACATTCTCTTGGCGAGTTCCCGACATAGGATAATTCGGGTATTCATGCAGGCTAATAAATAAAATGTGTTGATTTTCAGTTATGACATCCTGTGTACCATTCCCGTGGTGCACATCGAAATCAACAATCGCAACTTTATCCATTCCATGCTCCTTAAGTGCATGGCAGGCTGCCAGGGCAATATTGCTGAATAGACAAAAGCCCATTGCTCTTGTTTTTGTGGCATGATGCCCTGGTGGTCTGCCTGCACAAAAGGCTCTTTTAATTTTCCCCTTTACGATTTCATCCACTGCTTGCAGGCATCCTCCGGCAGAATATAAAGCAGCTTCATAAGATTGCGGAGAAACAATTGTGTCAGGATCTACTCCGTCATATCCGGTATGTGGGATTATGTTTTTGATATATTCCACATGCTCTTTGGAGTGTCCTCGCAAAAGCTCTTTGAGGGTAATTTTTCTTGGTTTTACAAAATTAAGCAGGCTTGAAAAGCTACTTTCTCGTAATGCTGGCAGAATCGCGTCCAAACGATCCGTACGTTCCGGATGTCCTGGCCCGGTATCATGTTCATATGCCAGGGGGTGGGTGTAAACATATAATTTTTCTTTCATACGGACAGTTTGCCTGAACGACTTTAAATGTCAAAATTATCCACGCAATAATCGGTTCATAACCAGCGCGTAAGTAGTTTTCAAATCTACAATATCTTTTACTGTTGCACGCTCCTCAGTAGCATGAATGTCAAGTGCTGGCACCGAATACTCAATGACTTCTACATCTGTTTCTTCATTTGCAAGAGCTGCTTGCACAAACCTTCCGTCAGAAGTCCCACCTCCACAACAAACCTGTAAATCAGTACGATGCAGTTCATGAGTTGCATCTTGAAAAGATTGTGCCAAGCGTCCTGGTAGGCTGTTATAAGGGGCGCCGACAGATTCTACACTAATATTCACCTTGAATAGATGGCTTAACCCTTCTACGGCCATCATGGCAATGCGCTCAGCGTAGGTTTGAATGAAAGAAAGGGGATGAGTTTCGTTATTTCGAACATCATATCTTAAGGTAACCTGACTTGGAATAACGTTTGATGCTTTGCCATCGGTGTTCGGTCGTAAATCATTTAAACAAAAAGTGGTCCGCTGCATGGCGGTATTTCCATTGTTGTCCAGTTCCATTCCGCCACCTTGTAGTATATCCATAATGCGTGCGGCCGGAATATACGGGCTTTGAGCAATATGTTCCGGTCGGGCTGTGTGTCCTCCTTTTCCTTGTATTTGAAAATTCACCAATATATTGCCCCGCCGTGCATTATAGGCTTGTTGGCTCATTTCGGTGACATTGCTGGGTTCTCCGACAATGACATAGCCGATACTATTTTTAAAACGGGCAATCCTATCCTTTACATAGTGCAGGGCATTCTCTGCGGAGCCTTGGCCGATAAATGGTTCTTCTTCATCACCAACCACGAGCATGCCAATCCCACCAATGCCGTTTGTTCCAAATTGCCCCAGTTTTGTTAGGACTTGGTTACAAGCAACAGCAAAAGCAGCAATACTTACCTTCATATCTGCTGTTCCTCGCTGTCGTATAATGCCCTCATGGATATCAACGTTTAAAGGCTCAGTAAGAGAATATTCGATAGATGGGGCGACCACATCTGCATGACCCAAGAAAAGAAGATAAGGCCCATGCCCTAAGTACCGATGTGCAAAAAAAGCTGGTAGGGAAGGAATACCCTTTTCGTCATTGACCATAAATATCTCTGACCACATTTGCGAAGGTGTTAAAGATTTACCTAAAGCCCGATAAACCTCTCTTAGATTCTTAAATTTGATATTGAGCATTTCTTCATCATCATCCCTAAAAGGTGTCACACTGGGAATAGAGACCAGTTGCTGTGTTAAAGAAATTTCCTGCGATACCGTGTTAATTCTCTCATTTTCTACCAACATTTTTTTCTCCTTTGATAGACATTAATCCAAACAAAAGAGCCTGTATGACCGGTATAAAACGAGAAAAAGTTTCAGATTTTAGGGGTTTAAAAGGGGAAAGAAATATAGCTCAAAAACACACCCGGCCATAAAGGCCCACAGACACAATTTATGAATTGTGCCGTTTTCGGGTGTTATGTTTTTGAGTCTCAAATATCATAAAGTATTTCTCAAAAAATGATTATGAAATATTATTATCATATCTATTGGGTAAGGCAATAAAAAAATTATCCAAGTTTTGGGGTATTGCAAATATCGCCCAGATTCATTTCAATAATTTTATCCAGCCATTCCTTGTCGACATTGGTGGTAGGCATATCTTTGGCGCGATGGCGCTCAGGTTGTGCCAGAGGGGTAGAAAGATAACGCTCCATACTGCTAGGCATTAGGGCGACAATCGTTTTACCCGGGTTTTTGCGCGCCTGGTTTAAAGCTGCAATCACTGCCGCACCTGAAGAAATTCCGATGGGGATTCCTTCTTCAATAATTACCTTCCGAGCCATGTCCATGGCATCTTCACTCTTAATCATTTCTATTTCATCAATTAAATCGCAGTCCAGTACATCGGGTATAAACCCTGGACCGGTCCCCTGGATATAATGCTGTCCGGGTTCGCCACCTGAAAGAACACTAGATTCCAA
>JANQSM010000194.1 GCA_028284025.1 Alphaproteobacteria bacterium
CCACCTGCAAAAATTCCTGCTGTGGGTGTTTACGGCCCCCTTGTGGCGGGACAGACGCAACCGAACCTTCCATGATTTTCAGTAAGGCTTGCTGCACCCCTTCCCCGGAAACATCCCGGGTAATGGAAGGGTTGTCAGACTTGCGGGAAATTTTGTCAACTTCATCAATGTACACAATCCCGTGCTGGGCACGCTCAACATTATAATCAGCCGCCTGCAACAGTTTTAGAATAATATTTTCAACATCTTCCCCAACGTAACCCGCTTCGGTCAAGGTTGTGGCGTCTGCCATAGTAAAGGGAACATCAATAATGCGTGCTAAAGTTTGTGCCAGCAAGGTTTTACCACACCCGGTTGGCCCCAGCATTAGAATGTTAGATTTGGCAATTTCGATATCATCACTGCCAGATGCAGATGTATGCTCTAACCGCTTATAGTGGTTGTGAACAGCCACAGACAGAACGCGTTTAGCATGGGCCTGGCCAATAACATAATCATTTAGAGTATCCAAAATCTCTTGTGGAGAAGGCACACCGGAATCAGACTTGGCAACAGATGTTTTATCTTCTTCCTTGATGATATCCATGCATAGCTCAACGCATTCATCGCAAATGAAAACCGTTGGTCCAGCGATTAGCTTCTTAACCTCATGTTGGCTTTTTCCGCAGAAAGAACAGTACAATGTATTTTTATCGGAAGATTTGCTCATTTTTTGTCCTGATGTGGTTGTTTCTCTATCCTTATACTCTCAATTTAACGCCTTTGGCAGCTGTTTCAATACAAATTGGGGCCAGCAAATAACCTTTTGATACAATTATAGTTTACCAGCAACTCTTAAAGAAGTGCTTAATAAAACATGAACAAAAAGTAATATTATTACTTTGTTATTCTAAAGTTTAACTCTTGCTGCCTGCCTGGTCCGAGCGGCTTTTGATCACGTTGTCTACAATACCAAAGCTTTTGGCTTCTTCAGGAGACATGAACGTATCCCGTTCCATTACGCCTTCCACTTGCTTTAAGGTTTTGCCAGTGTGATGAACGTAAATCTTATTTAAACGTTCCCGTAACTGAATAATCTCCTTAGCATGAATTTCAATGTCACTCACCTGACCCTGGAACCCACCGGAAGGTTGGTGTGTCATCACGCGGGCATTAGGCAAGATATACCGTTTGCCAGCAGACCCTGCCGTTAAGAGCAAAGATCCCATTGAAGCAGCTTGCCCGAAACACAAGGTCGCCACGTCACACTTGATGTACTGCATGGTATCATAAATAGCCAGGCCGGAAGTCACAACACCGCCGGGTGAATTGATATAAATAGAGATATCTTTGCCCGGGTTTTCAGATTCCAGGAATAAAAGTTGGGCACAAATCAAAACTGCCATTTCGTCATAGACCTGGCCAGTCAGGAAAATAATGCGTTCTTTTAATAGACGGGAATAAATGTCATAGGACCGTTCCCCGCGGCTGGTTTGTTCCACCACGATTGGCACCAAATTAGACATTTCTTCGGCAAACTTTTCGTATTCACTCATATGCAAGACCTCATGATTTAACAATTTTTTCTATTAGAGCCTAAAGTCAGACAGGCATCAAGCCTTAAGATTTCTTAGACGACTTTTTGGCTGTTGATTTTTTTGCAGCAGTCTTTTTCGCAGGCTTCTTGGCCGCTGGTTTTTTCGCCGTTGAAGCCTTTTTCTTGGTTGTTTGTTGGCCCGCTGGCTTGCTGGAAGCTGCTTTTTTGGTTGTGGCTTTTTTGCCTGTTTTTTTGGCCCCATGATCGTGATCATGATCTTCGGCAAACAAAGCATCACTGGAAACAGTTTTTTCCTTAATTTCAGCCTGTTCCAGAATATAGTCTACGACCTTATCTTCCAGAATCGGGGCACTTAGAGAAGCTGCCGCCTGCGGGTTATTCTGGAAATATTCCAGCACTTTCTGTTCTTGACCAGGATAATTCTGGGCTTCACGTAGCACTGCCTGGCGAATTTCATCATCATTCACTTGCAAACCTTCGATACGGCCTACTTCGGCAAGCACAAGACCCAGACGAACCCGACGAACCGCAATACCTTCCAGTTCTTTGCGGGTTTTGGTGTCAATATCCTGATCTCCGGCTTTACTATTATCCTGATCCACAGCTTGTTGCATCGCCGCCTCAGGGTTTTGTGACTGTTTGTATTGTTGGGTAATGTTTTGTAATTCGGCCTGATATAACCCTTGTGGAAGATCAAAGTCATATTTTGTAGCCAACTCATCCAACAATGCACGCTTTAGCTTCATGCGCGATGCGCCGGAAAATTCAGCTTCAATATGTTCCTCAATACCAGAACGCAACGCATCCATATCTTTAAAGCCGGCCTTGACCGCCAGCTCGTCATCCAGTTTGGGATCTTCCAGCTTGCAGATTTCTTTCAAGGTAATTTCAAAAACAGCCTTCTTCCCGGCGACAGCTTTGCTGCCATAATCCTCAGGAAAGTTCACATCCACTTTTGTAGTGCCTCCGGCTTTCATGCCTTTAACGCCAGCTTCAAATTCTGGCAAGAACCGCTGCGCTCCTACATGAATCTGGGTATCTGTCCCCGAACCACCAGAAAATTCTTCTCCGTCAATGCGACCGACAAAATCAATAATCGCGACATCCCCCTCCTTGGCGGCGCGCTTTTCTTTGATGGGTTTAGGCTCTTTAAACTGTTCAGCAAAGCGGTTTAAAGCATCATTGATCTCTTTGTCCGTAACCTTGGCCACAGGTTTTTCAAGCTTAATCTTCTTGAAATCTACAATTTTAAAATCCGGGATCAATTCTACCGTCAAAGTATATTCCAGATCTTTACCATCATCAAAGGCCTCTACCTTAATGCGTGGCTGGCTGGCAGCACGCAACTTTTCATCATTGATTGCTTTTTGCGATGTCTCCTGGATGACGCCTTCCAGAACTTCACCCATCACCCGTTGGCCAAACTTTTGTTTCAAAATTGGCATAGGCACTTTGCCAGGGCGAAAGCCAGGCAGTTTGGCTTCCTGTCCCACCTGTTGCAGGCGGTAGGCCAACCGTTCATTAATGGTTTTGGCTGGAACTGTGACTCTGTACTCGTGTTTCAGGTCTTCTTTTTTTACAACGCTAACTTTCATTAATCCGCTTTCTTGCTTTAAGTGTTATTTGATGAACATAGGCATTAGAGCGCCTATCGAGGCCCTTTTCAAGTGTGATACACCTTTTTATACACCAGATCAAATATTTTGCTGATTTTTGGAGACAAAACGGCACTTTATCTTTTTCGGTTGCGTAAGGAAAATTGAGATCTATAATCAACACCGAAAAACATAACATATACAGGACAGGAGATACCCCAATGACCATAGCCGCCTCAGAAAAACCTCGCACCATTAAAGAACTTATTGATGGTTTGCAGGAAGGCACTTCTTATATCACAACCGCTGATGATCTTAATATGATGTGCGAAATACTGTCTACTGGTGCAACTTCTGACCAAGTTCAGGCAATTTTCGAACCAGAAAATGAAAGAGCACTTCGACGTATAGCTAATCTTTTCACCTTTTCTACAGGATTTTCTAGTCCTGTATTTAATGAATTTGATCTGTTCTGTAGATTTGCACAAGAAATTTTTAACAAAGTTACTGCACATCAAGCATTCATTCTTCTAACCCATTCTTGGTGCAATAAAATTTCTGAAAAATTTGTCCAAGTCCCTGCTCTGACTAGGTTACTCGACCAAAAACTCTGTGGGGATGACACAATTGAAACATTACCATTTTTCTCTCCAGCAGCACAAAAAGAAACAACCGGAACCCATCCAACTCTTCTATTCGCTGCGCATACAGCAATAGCTGTTGACTTTTTGCTCAAACAGATAAGTGACCCTGCAACCCGCTTAGAATACCTAAATATTGTAAATGAAGTGGGCCAGACAGCAGATTCATATGTCCCCCCCGCTGCTCATGCGCGAATTCATCATCACCGTGCCCAATTAAAACAGCTTCTGCGCCAGGGACCAGTACAAATTTTTTCTGGAGGGCAGGTAAGCGAGTCTATGCTACTTACCCCAGATGCCCCGGCCCACATGAACGGGGCTATTATCGGGCCAAATGGATTTCTAACAAAAGCAAGATAAGGCTCCCTGGCCTTACCTGACGAAGCTAATTTTGGTTTAATCAAAATTTGAGAAGTTATAAGTATAGCTTCAAATATTCATTGTCATACCAACGTGCGTAGGGCTGAACCCTTGCGCTTGATAAAAGCGGTGTGCATCTGGTCGATCTGTATTTGTAATCAATGTTATTTTTTTACAATCTGCGGCTTTGGCTTCAGCAATACAAAAATCAACAAGTTGCTTTCCATACCCTTTACTGCGATATTCAGAATCAATTCTCATGCCTGATATTTGCGCTCTTTTACATCCGAAAATGCTGATGTGAGGTGTGAAAGATAGCTCAACAAATCCGATAATTTTGTGGTTCAGTTCCAACAAAATAAGATGGGTATTTTGAGTTTTCTGAATTTCACCGAAAGCCTTTTTATATTCCTGCGCAAGAGGTTCACCTGGACGCTCGTGCGTTTTTCCCAGATGATCGTCATACAAAAGTTCAACAATACGAGGAATATCCTTAAAAGTTGCAGTTCGGAAGTTCACGTTTGTCATTGGCTGAGTTTGATCTATCCCACAAAGGCCTATTGCCAGAGCGAAAGGCGTTTCGTGTATTCACGAAGCTGAAGATTTTCACCAAATGCACAGGCACCAAAGTAATTTATTTCTTCAGTAGGCCTTTCGTTTGTTCGCTTGTGCTGGTCAACATATGTGCCTTCAATCATAGTATCTAGGAAACAAACTGTTGGCATGCCAGCTCCCTTTGCGTTTTGAGCAAATTTTCGGACTTCGCCTTTCTTACCTTTCATGATGATCATCGGTAGGTCAGAAATTGAAGGATAAATCTGCCCATTTTTATCGGTATAGTCTTGGAATCTTAAATTTTTAACTTCCCCTTTTTCGGCAATAAGTGCGCTTAAACCTGCCATCATATGAGCAATAGCATTCATTGCTCTACCTGGTTCAAGTGTTTTATCTAACGCAACAATTACCCGATGTGTCAATTCGTCTGCCATAAATTTACCTCCATAATTTTTTGAAGAATGGTGCGGTGGAGGGACTTGAACCCCCATGCCGTTAAGCACTAGAACCTAAACGTAGTTCATCTAATGCTTTACCAACTTTTATGCCCTCTTTATCCATATAAATCAACGCTTTTGTTCAATTTAATCTATCCCGCAAAAACCCTCAGGGTGCGCGTGAGGGTTCAATGAAGGTAAGGGTGTACCCTCATGTCTCAATGCTTCTCTTCTTTCTATGAACCAGATAGAGTGAGGCAACTACAATACCTGCTCCCACATATTGAATGGTTTCCATAGATTCATTCGCTAAAACAGTAGCCAAGAAAATTGCAAAAATTGGCTCAAGATTGTTCACGTTGCTAAATTTGACAGAGCCAATAAACTTAAGAGCGTACCCCGTTGCTAAACCAGTGCAAACAGATATTACAATAACAATAGCCATTATGTGCCATGGCCCTGGCTGCCAGCCAACATATAGCATGTATCCCGTTACAGGAAAAAAGAAGAACAGTCCCCAATGGGTGGAATACACTGGCTGGGCAATATTTTGTACAATTTGTCGCTGCACCACTAAGTTAGATCCCATACACAAAGCTGATAATGCAGCCAAGAAGATACCCCACATCTCCGCTATATTAAAATCAGGCCCAACAACCAAAATTAGCCCCACAAAAGCAATCAGCATGCCTTGCACCTGACGATAGCTAACGTCATCCCCTTTCACCTTAAACTCGATCAAAACCGTCACAATTGGATAGGTAAAAAAGATAATGATCATCAGTGAAACGTCGATATGATCAACTGCTTGATAATAAGCCAACCATAAAATCAAATTGATAAAGCTTAAAAAATGCACTTTTTTAAAGTTTGCACGATCAAGAATTAATGATTGCTTCATTAAGATTGCAATAATCGGCGAGGCAATCAGCGCCACAGATACTGATCTTAAAAATAGAAACGTTGCCACATTACCACCGCCCTCATAGTACAATTTGGCTAGTACTGGCAAAATGCCATAACCAAAGGCACATACAAAAGCGCAAAAATAACCGATGTAAATCGTGGGAATAGAGTGGAGAAAGTTTTTCATACTCTCCTTCATTTGCACCGGAGAGCGCTATTATTTTCTAAAGGAGAAAATGGTGCGGGTGGAGGGACTTGAACCCCCATGCCGTTAAGCACTAGAACCTAAATCTAGCGTGTCTACCAATTTCACCACACCCGCTTATTAAAACCAGTGTTATAAGACATCACCTGCTTCTGTGCAAGGGGTTTTAGAAGATTTTTAGCCCCTAATCTTTATTGCGCTTTATTCTTTGCCTTGCTACGTTGTGACGAAGGGAGCAAATGCACCAAATGCCTAATAATACAGCACTACAAAACTTAACTCTTCGTCAAAAAGCAAGCATATTGGTTCGCCATCCCTGGTTTAACAAAACAATCATCACGCTTATAGTTATCAACGCTATTACGCTTGGTATTGAGACATCCCACAATATCATGGAAGAAGTTGGCACTTCCCTTAGGATGGTTGACCGGTTTATTCTCACAGTTTTTGTTATTGAGATTCTTTTGCGTATTTATGCCGAAGGTTGGCGCTTTTTTAAAAACCCGTGGAATATTTTTGATTTCTTTGTTGTAGGTGTTGCTCTGCTCCCTGCCTATGAAATCTTCTCTATCTTCCGAACGCTTCGCATTCTACGGGCTCTTCGTATTGTCTCAACCATTCCATCCATGCGCAGGGTTGTTGCAGGATTGTTAAGAGCACTTCCTGGTATTTCCTCTATCATAGTTTTGATGCTGCTGATCTTTTATGTCGCGGCGGTCATGGCAACAAAACTGTTTGGTGAAGGCTCCCCTGAAAAATTTGGTACTTTGGGGGAAACAATGTACACACTCTTTCAGGTAATGACCCTAGAAGGCTGGTCAGAAGATGTTGTCCGCCCCCTTATGGAGATATACCCATATGCCTGGCTTTACTTCGTTGTGTTTATTCTTGTGACTTCCTTTGCTCTTTTAA
>JANQSM010000222.1 GCA_028284025.1 Alphaproteobacteria bacterium
GTTGGATGCTCTTGATGCAGCAACATTAAACTATGCAGCTACCCTTATTTTATGTGCCCCAGTTGGAAGGTTTTTCCAGCAGAATGGCGGGAAGATTCGTGCCCCCAATGCGCTGGATATCGGCTGTGGTGAGGGGGTTATGAGTGAAGCATTAGCCGAGCATGGCTTGAATGTAACGGCGATTGATCTTCAACCTTCTCGTATTGGTGTTGAATATTTCTATGATAATCCTGCTTTTGGAAGACTGGAGTTTCAACAAGAAGATATTACAAGGATACCTGAGCATGCTATCCCTTGTCCTTTAGACATAGTATATTCTCAACGCGCATTGCATTATTTTCCTCATAGTAAGGCCTCTGATTTAGTAGATAAGATTAATAGGCGTCTTGCGCCGACGGCAGTTATTGCGGTTTCTGTGATGGGGACCCGTTGTCCCATTGTGAAGGGACTTCCCGGTATTAAAGAGCCATTAAACCATCGACACTTTAAACTTCCCAGGGATAGGGCCGAGAGGTGGAATATTGAGCGTAGAGTTTGTCCATATACAAAACAGGATCTGCGGAGACTTTTTGAGGGAGCTGACGTCTATCTAAAGGATGGTAAAGTTCATGAAACTCGTTTTGGGATGCTAAAAGCAATCTTTATCAGGGATAGCATGGCTCAGGGCCGGTGACTATGAGATGGATCGTGCTTTACTGGTACCGGTTAAATATTAGTTATCTACTTTTACCATTCAAAAGTTGAGCAGACATTGTGATCGTCTCAGCAATCCCGATGGGTTTGTATGAGCCTTCTTCTTGTTCAACCTGAATAACCTGGTAATACTCTGCCAGGTTGCGGACAATAACTACATTCGGGTGATCATCCAGAAAATCATGTAAATGTCCGCTGGCCATTACAGCACTATGTAAAGAAGACACTACAAGCGTTTGGGTGTCTGTAATCGAGGCATAATCTGCTGTGATTGAGACTGCTGTACCATTTTCATCTTTTTTAATTTGAATATTAGATAGCAAGGCACCTTGATGAGGGAGTGCATTTGCTGGAGTTGTATCAACTGTTTGCAGGAAGGTTTCTTTATCATACATTGCCACGCGGTCTGGACCACTTGCTTTGTCACGAATGCCAATTCCTTCAACTTCCTTCCCAAGAGCCAGAAAGTTTCTTACTGCCTGGTCACCATAAACTTCAACCCTTTCTGACAATATTCTTCCTCTATCTTTTACAGGTAAGGATTTTAACTGTGCTGTAAAGGTAGATTTCCCATCTCCTGTAATCTCTATTTGTGCTTCTTCGATCAAATAAAAAGAATCAACATAAAATCGACCTTCCACTTTACCCGATGCAGCATCCATAAAAGAAGGGGTAAATACAAGATCAGGAATCATGTTATGATTTGAGTTCGGATTATAGAACCAGCTGTATTGATCTAGAATCGCCGGGCAATCAGTCTCTTTGTTAATTTGAAGGGTTGCCATCACCTCTTCTGAAAGGTGAAATTTCTGAAGATTTAAAATATCCACTTGTGGCGGGTAGGGCAGAGAGGGAGCTTCAGGTTCTGCGGCATTTCCTGATAAGGCCGTCGCCCCTATAAGAATTGATGCACCAAGAATCCCTTTTTTTCGCATGTCCTGTCTCCTGATATTGCCTGTTTGGCTAACAAAATTACTTTTGTATGATTTATAATTATGCCAAGAAATAAAGTCAAGATAAATGATTTCTTTTACACATTAAATTAAATAAAGTTCTATGGATTTGCAATTATATATGCTAAGTAACGCTATCATATATATTTTTTAGGAGCGCAAGATGAAATACCTACCCCTTTATTTTTCTATTTTATTATTAACCTTTGTTCTTATTCCTCTTCAGTCACAGGCTGCTTCCAGTGCGTCTGATGATGAGGTAATTGAGTTGGAAGTTACTTTGGATGACCGTGGTCCCCTGGCACAAATTTTAAATGTTGCCCCGGGCCATGCAGCACCTTCTGATTCATGTCAATCAACTAATAATACTTACTGTACCTATCCGCAAAATTCGCATTGTGATAGGGTAAACCCACCTCCTGGAACACCAGCAAGTACTCCAATTTGTTATGAGTGTTCTTCTGAGTATGTTCAGAATGGACGCAATACAGGAACGCGTTACTATGCCACTTCTTGCTGTGCAACAGGCATATCAATTTCGATGTGTGCTCATTCTGCCAAGATAGATTCTCAGTACGCTTGTCGTGGATCGCATGGATTACTTCCAACAACCAGTGCTAATGGAACTGGGGAACCAATCGCGAATATCCTTAACGAGCTATTGATCAATCATCTGGAAGAGGGTGAAACTTACAAAATCTCAATTGAGAAACGTAAGAAAAACTAGATAAAATCTCTTTTTCTTAAAAGCGGTCCCAGGCTTCAAAACCTGGGGCCGTTTTTATTGTAGACTGCTTAAGAAAGATTCCACCCTTGAGAGCTCTGTTTTTATTGAAGAGAGCATGATATTCTTTTCATCTGCGTTACCTTCGCAATTCGATTCCGCTTCCTTACAAAACTCAGATAATTTTGCTGCGCCAAGATTGGCAGAAGCACCTTTTAATTTATGAGCAGCCGCACGCCATTCATTACTTTCTCCCGAACCAAGGGTAGATTCAAGTTTGGTAATGGATTCTTCCGCCTGGGAGAAGAAGATGTCAAAAATAATTTTTTCCTCTTCCTGGTCCCCATCTGTAAACATGCGTAAGTGCTCCAGATCAACAGGACTTTCACTATTATCCTGATTTTGTAATGCGTCAGATTCGTTTGCCAAACCTTCTTCATCTTTGGTTTCGGTGATTCCACTGCCCATTTCTTCAGGCAAGTGTTTGGCAATAATTTGAGACAACCGTGAGGGATCAATCGGCTTACTGATATAATCATCCATACCAATTTTCAGGCATTTTTCCTGAGCACCCCGCATTGCATCTGCTGTTAAAGCAATAATTGGTACATGGCCTCCGGTTTGTTTCTCATTTTCTCGGATGATTTGGGTGGCTTCCAGCCCGTCCATTTCCGGCATTTGGCAATCCATCAATACAAAATGGAAATCTGCATCTTGCAAGGCATCAATCGCTTGCTTCCCGTTGTAAGCTTCGGTGATTTGTTCAATTCCAAGCTTGATAAGTAACTTTTTGGCGAAAAGTAGGTTAATCGGATGATCATCAACCAACAGTACTTTTGAACCAGGGTAAAATACATCAGATTTAGGTGTATATGTGTTTTGTTCTTCCTCATCTGTTTCAATCTTTTCAATCACTTCAAACGGAATCTTAAACCAGAAAGTAGATCCTTGACCTTCAATACTTTCTACTCCAATTGTTCCGTCCATCATCTCGACAAGATTCTTGGTAATAGCAAGCCCAAGTCCTGTGCCGCCAAACTTACGTGCAGTCGAAGTGTCAGCTTGTGTAAATTTATTGAAAATTAAATCCAGCTTGTCTTCAGAGATTCCGATACCTGTATCCTCCACCCGAAAATGAACAGTTGTTTTCTCCCCTTCTTTTTTTGCTGAAATATCAATATTGATTTGCCCGTTTTCTGTAAATTTAATGGCATTTCCAATCAGGTTATTCAAAATTTGCTGTAAGCGGGAATAGTCCCCTACAACATTCTTTGGCATCACAGGGCTGGTATTTACATTAATTGTGTTCCCTTTGCGGGCTGCCAAAGTTGAAAGTAGGTCTACCGTTTCGTCAATTAGGGATCTTAACTTGAATGGAATATTTTCAAGCGTTAATTCGCCTGCTTCAATTTTTGAAAAATCCAGCAGATCATTTAAAAGTGTCAAAAGATTTTGGCCTGATTTATGGACAGCAGAAGCAAACTCTTTTTGTTCTGTATTTAATTTACTTTCGACTAAAAGTCCTGAAAGGCCAACAATACCATTCATTGGTGTGCGTAACTCATGACTCATATTTGCAAGAAATTGCGTTTTAGACTCTGATGCCTGGTTGGCGCGATCACGCTCTTTCTTCAGATTCTGCTGTGCGTTTTGAATTAAAAAGCGCATGGCTTCAAACCGTCTAATCAGGCGACCGATTTCATCTTCCTTCGGGTTGGGTAATTGAACATCATAGATACCGTTGGCCATTTTGAAAGCTGCATCAGCTAGCAGGCCAGATGGACGGATCACATAGTGCTGAAGATAAAAATATAGGAACATTGCAAAGGTGATGAGTCCTCCACTGACCAACATGAAAAGATTCATGGCTTCTTTTTCTATTCTGGTCGCTATAGGGGCAAAGTCATAGACCAGAATAATCTTCCCAAGGATAATATCGTCCAACATGATTGACTGTGTTAAGACATGCACTGTAGAAGAGGGCTGAGGAATGGCTTTTTCTTCAAAAGGATAAACAGGCATACCATCCTTATTAAAAAGAAAAACATCAACCCAGTTCTGGTTATGACTTTTTATATTTTCCAGATTGTCATAAATATTAGAAAGTTGGTTTTCAAGGATTAGTGGAATTAAACCCTCTCCCACACTTTTAAGGGTATTTTCAACATTGCCTGTAATTTGTTCCTTGGAATAATTTATGGATTGTGGCACCCAAAAATACAGCCCATAAAGAATAATTGTGATGATAATTAAAATCAGCGGGCTGAAAATTTTGACTTTCAGGCTGCAAATTTTTTCTTTAAAATTTATCTGCATCCGTCCCTCCTAAAAATTCCTGTAAACCAAGTTTGCGCAGGTCCTCATACTCTGAAAGGCTGGATTTAACCGGCGCTTTCATAGGGATATCTGCAAATAGATTCGGATGATCTTGCGCAATTTCCAACAAAGCCTGCTGTACTTTGTTCATAAAAGCCTGTTCAACACGTGGGTGCGCAACAACTGGATGCGAATTCACCGGCATGGTTTCGTAGATCACCTTCAGGCTATCTTTAATGAAATCTTCTTGTCCATCCAGAGTACGTGCAACGCCCCCACCGGCCGCCACAAGTTTTTTTCCAACGTGCAAGTAAACAGAGCTATGGGTTTTGACATAAAGCGGATGGATTTTCAGGTTATGTTTTTTGGCTAATTCTGCCCGCATTAGAAGGGAGGCCCCCAGAGCGTTTGGTGATGGAAAAGCAAGCGTTTGTCCATCTAGCTCTGTAACATCATTAATTTTACTATCTTTATGAACAACCAGAATGCCTTTTAGTTTCCGGGATGAAGATCGTAGAATCGGAAAATACCCTTGTGCATCGTTGGCCATAATTGAGTGATATGGATTCATATATGCAAAATCAAACTTACCAGCCTGGAAGTCTTGCTCAAATTCTTTAATATCTTTGTTGCCGTAATAAGTGAACTGGCAGCCAGTTTTTTGTGTTAGAAGATCTGCGATTGGTTGCCAGATGCTATGTAATCGACGTTGTTCAAACTGTGGAACAACACCTAGAGAACACTCTTTTGGTGAATCGGCCAATGTTGTAGACGACCCAAAAATCGTAAGAAAAATGAGTATAGTCAGAGGCAAGATATTTCTAAATTTTTGTGCCGAATACAACATTGGTATTGATTCCTTATAATTATTAAGCTGCGTTTTTCTGTTCTTTTACCTGATCAAGGTAATGGAATAACCGGTCTTTATTGAAAGGCTTGGGAATAAAACCTTGTGCACCTGATTCCATCGCCGTGACAATATTTTCCATGTAGCTGTTGCCGCTGAACATAACGACATAAGCATTCGGGTCACATTCCACTAACTTGCGCAGAACGCTGTAACCGTCTGAGTTAGGCAGACCAATGTCTAGAAATACAATGTCTGGAGCATGGCTGACATAGCGTGCCAGAGCTTCATGAGCATCGGCTGCGGTAATCAGGCTAAATTGATCTTTCAAGGAATTCGAAACAATCCGCCGGGTCATTGGGTCGTCTTCTACCAGAAGCACATTGATTTTCTCACGGGTGTAACGTTCTTCCAGGATTTGCTCAAAGTTTTCACTCATTAGCATAATTTCTGAGAATTCTGCATCTGTGCCGTCATCATTCCAGCCTGTGCGCTGCTGAAGATTGATGTCTGAGAAATCAACCTTGTTTTCAACCAGGGAAACAAATACTTGCCCGCTTGCATGTAAGGCATAGGCCGGAATAGGTGTTTCTTTTGCTAGCAGGTGACTGAACGTCTGTTGGGTCTGGTGACCAACATCGCGTACATATTCAAGCGTTGTGTTGCAGCAAAGTATAAAAAGATCTTTGTCATTCACAAAATAAATTGATCCATCAACGCTTTGTAGCATAAGTTTAAGGTGATTGATTACTTCCCCAACTTCCAGATCAGTTGGGTCATGTTTTTGTTTAAAGCCCACATGCAGGGCGAACCATTTTTGCCAACTTGCTGGGTCTTTGGCGACACATTGAACAAGTCTTCTTAATTCTGGTTTTGCATCATATAGTTCTATTTTCATTTTTCAGTGCCTTTCCTTTTAATCTAAGTTTCTAGTTAGGATGATGAGAAATTGTATTTTCCAGCTTTTGCTTTTTGCGCTGGGTGATGTATTGAATTAGTTTTTCCTTTGTGAAGGGTTTGCCGATAAACCCTTTTGCACCGTTCTGCAAAGCACGTGTAATTCCCTGTTTGGTACTATTTCCGCTTAACATTACGATGTAAGATTGATCATCATGTTTCATGATTTCTTCCAGAATATCTAAGCCGTTCATATCAGGCAGATTGATATCCAGGAATACAATATCGGGGGCATTTAGCATATAAGAAGACAAGGCAGTATGGCCGTCACCTGCTTGCAACACCTTATAATCTGGCCCTAGGGTATTTGTGATCAGTCGACGGGTGAAAAGGTCATCTTCCACAATTAAAATGACTGGCCTGTCGCGACAATCACGATCTGTTTTTGCACGCTCAAACGCTTTGGGATTAAACTGAAACACTTTGCGCATGGCCTGCTGCGCATTTACGCGTTGTTCGTCATTCAAATAGCTGATTTTTTTGGTAATCAAAGTTTTCAGGTCCTTGTGTTGGCGACTTAGGTCAAGGAGCTGAAAGACTTCTGTTGCTGTTCCATCTGGCAATTGATTGGCAAGTGTTGGCAGCAGTACGGTGCCTTGCTCGCGGATTTTATTCATCATATGGGTGGCATTTCCCTGGAACAGGACGATAATGTCACCGTCTTCACAAATGTACACATTACCATCTTCATTGTGGAATAGATCTTTGAAGAAGTTAGCGATAATTTGATTGCGTCGGCTTTGTTCTATAGTGTCAGATGACTTGGTTTGGTTTTTAATATAAATGGCTCGCCAGTAAGTGGAGTTTCCTTCAATACTTTCCAGAATATCTTTCAAATAAATTTCTGCGGCGGTTATAAATATTTTCATTTTCTAATTCCTCGCTGGTAAAGCAGCAAGAGGCATGCCAAGGAAAAATGTCTTTATTTTCAGGGGGTTGAATTTTGAATGAAAAGGATTTGTGCAGTTTTCATTGCAAAATGCAACTGAATTTGCAAAGCACGAATCTCCTTGAATTGAGAGTAAATGTAGCTACCATCCTTTTATGGCGATTATCAGACCTTACAAAAATATTACTCCTAAAATCCATGATAGCTGCTTTATCGCAGAGAATGCCTTCATAAACGGTGATGTTGAAATCGAGGAAGGCGCAAGCATTTGGTACAATTGTGTTGTACGGGGGGATGTTAACTACATTCGTATTGGTAAAAATACCAATGTGCAGGATGGGACGATCATTCACGTTGCCAGTGAGAAACTGGGCGATTTACCTACTATTATTGGGGACAATATCACTATTGGGCATATGGCGTTGATCCATGCCTGTACAATTGAAGATGAAGCTTTTGTTGGTATGAAAGCCTGTATGCTGGATGGATCGCGGATTGAAGCGCGCGGGATGTTAGCTGCAGGCGCTATCTTGACGCCAGGCAAGGTTGTTAAATCAAAAGAATTATGGGCCGGCACACCTGCCAAGTTCATGCGCAAGCTGACAGATCAGGATCTAGAGACAATGGCCTGGAACACCAAACACTACACCATTCTGGCAAATAGCTATCTTTAATATGTTTTCTTTACATAGCTGCCAGGCGCATTTTCAATTGGCTTTAATTTACCATCGCCAGGCTTGCGTGCCTTGACTTTACTGCCTGTATATTGCTCCAGCCATTTTTCCCACTCAGGCCACCAGGATCCGGCATCTTCCTTGGCTTCTTTAAACCACTGGTTGGGAGAATCAGGGTTGTTTTTACCCTTGCCAATCCAGTGCGAGTATTTTCCTTTAGCAGGGTGATTGACCACACCGGCAATATGCCCACTGGCGGCCAGGGTGAAATTAGTGGGACCAGAAAACATTTTCATCCCTTTATAGGTTGTTTTCCAGGGGGCGATATGATCTTCCCGGGTGGAGATAAAGAAAGACGGTGTATCGACGGTTGTTAAATCAATCGGCACGCCACGGATGCTAATACCGCCTTTTTTCATCAAGTTATTGTTCAGGTACATATTGCGCAGGTAAAAGCTATGCATGGCCGCTGGCATACGGGTAGAATCTGAATTCCAGTACAGAAGATCAAACGGAAATGGATCTTTACCCAACAGGTAATTATTGATGACAAAAGACCAGATCAAATCATTAGCGCGTAACAAGTTAAAAGTGGTGGCCATTTCCTCGCCTTCCAGGTAGCCGCGCTTGTACATGCGTTCTTCCAGTGCAGAAATTTGGTCTTCATCAATAAACACAGCTAAATCACCGGCATCAGAAAAGTCGAGCAGGGTGGTGAAGAAGGTTGCAGACTTAATTCTTTTGTCACCTTTGGATTTCATGTAGGCAAGCTGGCAGGCTAAAAGAGTTCCCCCAATACAATAGCCAATCATATTGACTTCCTTCTCTCCGGTGGCTTCTTCAACTGCTGTTAGGGCCGCTAGGGGGCCTTCTTCCATATAGTCGGCAAAGCTCTTGTCCCTGTAAGAAGCATCCGGGTTTACCCAGGAAATAACGAACACCGTATGACCTTGATCTACCGCCCATTTGATAAAGGAGTTTTCTGGCTTCAGATCCAGGATGTAATATTTATTAATCCACGGTGGCATCAGTAGTAAGGGCGTTTTGTGCACTTGTGGTGTACTTGGGTCATATTGTATCAGTTGCATCATGTCATTTTGAAATACAACCTTACCCGGTGTAACGGCAATGTTTTTGCCCACTTCAAAGGCTTCATAATTAGTCATGGAGACAGCGAGCTTACCTTCACCCCGCTCAAAGTCTTCTACCAGATTTTGTAATCCATTGACCAAATTCTCTCCACCGGACTCTAAAGTGGT
>JANQSM010000229.1 GCA_028284025.1 Alphaproteobacteria bacterium
ATAATGGCGCACTAAAAATTCCTATATAAAGAAAATAAACGTTATCACCCCATAAAGCGGTAATAAAATCCCACACGACCACAGCATATACCCAAAGAAACTTGGCATCGGGATACCTCGCTGTTCTGCAATGGCCTTGACCATGAAATTAGGTGCATTCCCGATATAGGTCACTGCCCCAAAGAAAACTGCCCCGGCAGAAATCGCTAACAAGGTATCAGCCATCACTGTCATTAGAGTTTGAGCGTCTCCTCCGGCAGTATTAAAAAACACAAGATATGTCGGCGCATTATCCAAGAAGCTGGATAAAATCCCCGTCATCCAAAAATATGCAGCGTGCACCGGCTCTCCATTGTCATCAGAAAGTGTATGAATAAGCGGCTCTAATGCACCATCAGCACCAGCTCGCAAAATGGCCAGGGCAGGAATCATGGTGGCAAAAATAGCAGAAAATAACATGGCAACCTCAACAATAGGAAACCAGCTAAAGCCATTTAACTTGCGTGATTCCTTACTGGTCAGCTTTAAAGACAGAAACGTCAAAAAGAGTAGCCCGGCATCTCTTGCAAGGTTTTGCAACGCGACAGGTACATGATAAATAGTGTACTCTACGCCAGGTTTCCAAACGCCACTTAAAATCACAAATCCCAAAACACCCAGCAACAAAATCAGATTAACACTTCCTTCCAATCGAAAAGATTCAATTTCCAATTTTGTTTTTTGTGGTGAAGGCTTCCCTTCCCGCCGATGCAGAATCACATCAACCCAAAAAAAGATAAACAATAGGATGGGAGCCAAAATAATCATGGGCGTAATTAAATGCTCTGCTGGCCAAAAAAAGTGAACCCCATTCAAAAAGCCTAAAAATAAAGGTGGATCCCCTAATGGTGTTAGTGACCCTCCAATATTGGCTACCAGAAAAATAAAAAATACCACAACGTGCACGCGGTATCGCCGGTTCAGGTTGCTTTTAATTAATGGCCGGATTAATAGCATTGATGCACCCGTCGTACCCATAATGCTGGCCAGAGCGGTGCCTAATCCCAAAATGCCTGTATTCACAATAGCAGTTCCAGGCAACTGGCCTTTTAAACGCACACCGCCGCCAATGGTAAACAGGGCTAACAATAAAATGATAAAAGGCACATATTCCAGAAGCAGGGTATGCATCAATTCATAGAATACGACGTTCGTTCCGAAAGAAAAGCTGGCTGGAAGAACAAACGCCACGGACCAGATAGCCGCAATTTTGCCAAAATGCCTGTGCCAAAGCTTTGGCATCACCAGGGGCAGAAAAGCAATAGAAAGTAATAAACCCACAAAGGGGACCACCCAGCCCAGACCAAGATCCGCACCAACAATATGAGGGACATCATGTGCCTGAACCATTAGCTTGTCCCTTTCAGATGCTGCCTGACTTCCTGTAGCATTAAATCCGGGTTAGCCGGATAACGGAATAAGGCAATAAGACTCCCCTCTTGGTCCATAAGGTAAGTGAAGGTGGTGTGATCCATTAAATATTGTGAAGATCCTGGATCCTCTACTTTTTGAAAATAGATTTTATACTCATCCGCAACTTTTTTGATTTCGGCCTGACTGCCAGTCAAACCCATAAAGCGAGGATGAAACAACCCAAGGTATTCTGCCAAATGTTCCGGTGTATCGCGTTCTGGATCAATAGTAATGAATACAGGTTGAACTTGATCCGCCAACTCTGGTGGCAGACGGTTCATCACAGAAGTAATGGTCTGCAATTCCATTGGGCAAATATCCGGGCAATAGGTAAAACCAAAATAGATCAACTGCAATTTTCCGGCAAAATCAGTTGAGCTGACTTTTGTTCCTGTATGGGATGTCAAACTGTAAAGGCCACCTATATCGGCATCTGTCTTGATAATTCCAGGATTCTGATCTTTAGATAATTCAGTACTTTGGCGCATATAAACAGCAACCACATAGACTGCCAGAAGGCAGGCTGCAAAAACTAAAAGCCACAGAAGTCGACGTATAGCAGGCATCTCTTTTACTATAATAAAATTACCCAAACTATCCAGTATTAAACACCACTACCCTATCAATTCCGGCAAGATCTTTGTGAATACTTTGTAGCGCAAACCCGGAGTCCGAAAAAATGTGGATAACTTGCTCACCTTGTCCCTGCCCCAACTCTAAAGCAAGAAAACCTGAAGGTTTCAGGTAATTGCCCGCAGCAGATGCAATCTGACGGTAAGATTCCAAACCGTCCTCTCCACCATCCAAAGCAAGGTGCGGATCATATTGTTTCACCTCTTTGGCAAGCGTCTCAATTTCTGTTGTCGTAATATAGGGTGGGTTAGATAAAATAATGTCAAACTGGCTTTCTACATTCTCAAACCACCGGCTTTGCAAAAAAGTAGCCTGCCCTTTTAATCCAAGAGTTTCAGCATTTTCCTGGGCAATTTTCAATGCAGCTCTAGATAGATCAACTCCCAGCCCAGAACTATCTGGCAATTCTGATAAAAGCGAAAGCAACAAACAGCCTGTTCCCGTTCCCAAATCCAATAGTTCCAATGGACCAGGTTTAGCATTCTTCAAAACGGCTTCTACCAAAGTTTCTGAATCCGGACGAGGGTCTAGCGTATCTTGTGAGACTTTAAACGGCAGGCTCCAGAATTCTTTCAATCCCAAAATTTTGGACAGAGGTTCCCCGGCCAACCGCCGCTGAACCAACGGAAGCGCTGATTCATCTTTAACCGTTGCCTCGCGCACATTTAAAGATGCCTGACCCTGATCCAATACATGGGCCATTATGATACGTGCTTCTAAAGAAGGATTGTCAATCCCGCCTTCTTTGAGTTTTTCAACCAGGTAGGTAAAATCCATAATCAGGTGATTTCAGCAAGGCGCACAGCCTGATCTTCTGTCGTTAGTGCATCGACAAATTCATCCAGTGCTGTGCCTAACAGCATTTCATCCAGCTTATAAAGCGTCAGGTTAATTCGGTGGTCCGTTACTCGCCCCTGCTGAAAATTATAGGTCCGAATGCGTTCCGAACGGTCCCCGGTTCCCACCTGGCCTTTACGTGCAGCTGACCGTTCATCCGCCAAACGTTGGCGCTCAGCTTCAAACAAGCGAGCTTTTAAGATTTTCAGAGCTTTAGCCCGATTTTTATGCTGGGATTTCTCATCCTGTTGGCTCACCACAATACCCGTGGGAATATGGGTAATACGTACCGCACTATCGGTTGTATTGACACTTTGTCCCCCCGGCCCACTGGCCCGAAAGACATCCACCCGCAGATCTTTTTCATGCACTTCGATATCTACATCTTCTGCTTCGGGCAATACTGCCACCGTAGCCGTAGAGGTATGGATCCGGCCACCAGATTCTGTCTCCGGAACACGTTGAACACGATGAACACCAGATTCAAATTTTAACCGGGCGAACACATCGTTGCCAGTGATTTCAGCCACGGCTTCTTTAATCCCCCCCACCCCGGTATGCGAAATACTGATGGTTTCAAATTTCCAGTTATGAATCCCTGCATAGCGCTGATACATCGTGAACAAATCATGCGCAAACAATCCTGCTTCATCCCCCCCGGCACCGGCCCGGAATTCAATGATGGCGTTTTTCTCATCCGCCTTGTCTTTTGGCAATAACAGAATTTTAATTTCCTGCTCCAACTCAGGCAGCTTTTCTTTTAATTCGTAGAATTCTTCATTTGCCAGCTCCTTCATCTCTGCATCTGCTGATTCCTCTGCCAAGATACTTTCAGCTTCCTGCATGTCATTTTGTGCTTTTTTATAAGCGTTGATTTTTTCCGCTACTTTTTGCAGTTCGTTAAACTCTTTTCCCAAGCGGGCCATATCATCAGGTGTTAAGTCCGGAGAAGCCAATCTGGCCTGGACATCCTCAAAATTCTTCAGGACGGAATCAAGTTTTTCATTCAAACTCATGACAGTAAAGCCTTCAAATGGGCGGCCACGCCTTCCAGGCTTTGTGCTTCCTGATGTCCAGAAGACAAATCCCGTACGGTGACTGTTTTTTGTTTTAATTCATCATCGCCGATGATCAAGGCATATGCTGCCCCAATTTTGTCAGCGCGCTTCATGCGCTTACCCATATTGCCGCCATAGGCCATATCTGTAACCAGATCATGCTGACGCAGTTCATGAGACAAAGAGACCCCTACCGCCTGTGCCTCTTTTGACATCGGTACGATAGCAATTTTAGGTTTTGTTTCTTGCGGCATGTTGGCCAGTAGAGCTAAACGCTCAATGCCTGCACCCCAACCAACTGCGGGGGTATCTGGTCCTCCCATTAATGCCATCAGGCCGTCATACCGCCCTCCGGCCAGAACGGTACCCTGTGCCCCCAGCGCATCTGTCACAAATTCAAAAACCGTGTGACAGTAATAGTCCAGTCCGCGCACCAGGCGGGAATTTAACGTATATTCAATACCAGAAATTTTTAACTCTTCGCACAGCTCTGCAAAAAACTCCGTCGATATCGCATTTTGATAATCTCTAAAATCCGGGGCATTCTCAATAATCTTGCGATCACCTTCATCTTTTGAATCCAGAATCCGCAACGGATTAATAGACAAACGCCGTATTGAATCCTCCGACAAACCTTTCTCATGATCTTTAAAATAGTCCACCAAAGCATCACGATACGCCTTGCGACTGTCGGCATCCCCCAGCGTGTTCAGCTCTACCTTGACCTTATCTGCAATGCCCAGGCTATCCATAAGATCCATGCCCAGGCGCATAATTTCCGCATCAGCCTGCGGGGAAGGCGTTCCAATAATTTCCGCATCCAGTTGATGAAACTGCCGCATACGGCCTTTTTGTGGACGTTCGTACCGGAATATCGGCCCCATTGTAAATAGTTTCAAAGGAATATTTTGTTGTAACCCGTTTTGAATCACGGCTCGCACAATCCCGGCTGTAAATTCTGGCCGGAGGGTAATGCTCTCCCCGCCACGGTCTTCAAAGCTGTACATTTCTTTGGACACCACATCAGACTCTTCACCCAAAGTCCGCGCAAAAACTTGAGTAAATTCAAAAATGGGAGTCGTCAGTTCTTCAAAATTATACAGCTCAAACAACTCTGTTGCTATGGCCTGGACATAACGGTGCAACAGAGCATCCTGCCCATATAAATCATGTGTGCCGCGAACTGTTTGTAATTTAGTCATCTATATCTTTCAGGAATTTAAGGAGAAATTAGTAGCATTAATAAGGTGCAAAGACAATGGCTATAGAGTTAAGCAGCGTCCAGCTTCTTCGCGGCCTCGATCTCAGCCGCTTTGGTTTCAATTTGCTCCACCAGATGCTCAACCAAATCTACATCCTTAATGCGATGATGTTTTTGGCCCATGTTATAAACCATATGAGTATTGTTACCTCCGCCGGTAATACCCAAGTCAGTCATAGTGGCTTCCCCAGGACCATTGACGACACAGCCAATGATAGAAACTGTCATAGGCGTAGCAATGTGAGCAATCCTTTCCTCAACTTTACGGACCGTTTCAATCACATCAAATTCCTGACGTGCACACGACGGGCATGAGATCACATTTACCCCACGATGCCGCAGATTTAATCCTTTCAGAATCTCAAACCCAACTTTGATTTCCTCCACTGGGTCCGCTGACAATGAAACACGAATTGTATCTCCAATTCCATCCCACAATAAAGCCCCCAGACCAATGGCAGATTTCACTGTACCCGTCTGTAAACCACCTGCTTCCGTAACACCTAAATGTAACGGGTAATCACATTGTGCGGCTAACCCGCGGTAAGCGGCCACAGCCAAAAACACGTTGCTCGCCTTACAAGAAATCTTGAAACGGGTGAAGTCATTGTCTTCCAAAATTTTGATATGGTTCAAAGCAGATTCAATCATCGCTTCTGGATTAGGCTCACCATATTTTTCCAGCAAATCTTTTTCCAAAGACCCGGCGTTTACTCCAATCCGAATGGCACAGTCATTGTCCTTTACAGCCTGTACAACATCACGCACCCGATCCTTATGACCAATATTGCCAGGATTAATGCGAATACACGCCGCCCCGGCTTCTGCTGCCTCAATTCCGCGCTTATAGTGAAAATGAATGTCGGCAATGATCGGCACGGTAACTTCTGGAATAATCTTCTTCAAAGCCGCTGTAGATTCTTCATCCGGGCAAGATACCCGTACCAGATCTGCTCCTGCTACTTCCAGTGCCCGAATCTGGGCAATCGTTGCCGCAACATCCGTGGTCAAAGTATTCGTCATGGACTGAACGGTAATAGGTGCTTGCCCACCAACAGGAACATTGCCCACCATAATCTGGCGGGACTGACGGCGGTTAATATTCATATACGGGCGATCCATCACACTCATAACGCTGGTAACATGCGTTGAAACGCTTAAAAAATCAAGAAATTAGTGATTGGAAAGATTAATTGACGACAGCCTGACCCTGAGTCAGAAGAGAAGCATCCAGCTTCACATTGCGCAAGATTTTGCCGTAAGACCCGATCGCTGGAACAGGCGTTCCATCTACTAAAATCTCAAGGCCACCGGCATTGCCCGTAAGCAACTTCATATCTGCTGACTCCGCCGGAACACGGAATACTTCACCCGGGCGCATCACTTTACTAATAAGAGGAAGACGTTCGCCATCTCCAACCTGTACCCAGGTCTCACGTACAGCACGAATCGCGACAACACCTTTTGGTAAAGCCGGTTGCTGCTGAACGGTTTCTACAGTCGCAATCTGAATTGGAGCAACAGATTCTTCTTCTACTGGAGCGGGAACTTCAGCGGCTACCACTTCTTCAGCAGGAGTAATTTCTTCTTCAACAACAGCGGCAGCTGTTTGTTCAGGCTGAACTACAGCTTCTTCTGTTACTTCGTCAACCTGGGAAACAGCTTCAATAGTATCGCTCGGCTGAGAATATGTCCAAGCACTGTACACCAATACGGCAATAATCAAAGACATGCCCATCATCCATGCATTCGGGATGCGACTTGTTGGCTCATTAATTGGGAAATGCAAATCATGATCTTCTTCTTCAAAATCAGCATAAAATTCATCCTTGAAACGCTCTACCATTTCCTGAGGGTCAAGTCCAAGGTGTGTCGCATAAGAGCGCACAAAACCCAGAACATAGCAAGCATCTGGTAGCTCTTCGCGGTTTTCATTTTCTAAAGCTTGAAGGTAAATTTTGCGGATGCAAAGTTCCTTGGCAATTTCCGGTAACCTTAATCCCTTCGCAAGTCGTGTCTTTTTTAAAAGTGGTCCTACGGCCATTTTTTTGTCACTAACTGTTGGTTCTATTTGTTCTTCAAAAATTCCGTGCAATCTGATTGCCATTTTCTTTCAACCCTGGCTTACGCCATTAATTTAGTTTTACCATCTAATTATAAGCAAATAGTTAATTTTCTCTTATAACACCAGAAAAAATTTCTATAAAAATAAACTGTTACTAAGCACTGTTAATAGCGAGGACAAACATTGCTAAAGCCTTATACGGCCTTAAGTTTTACCGCTTTTCCTTTTCCTTCTCTTAATTCTATTGTATGTATCGCTTGGCTCACGAGGTCATCAATAATTTTTTTTGTTGGCTGAATTTCCTTAACCATACCCACACTCTGTCCAGCCATTAAAGACCCGTGCTCCACATCTCCATCTTGCACTGCCCGGCGCAAAGATCCGGCCCAGAAATGTTCAATCTCCAGCTGGGCTTTTTCCTGGGAAAGCTCCCCACTCAAAAATTTTTCAATCGCTTTTTTCTGCGCTTCAATAAATTCTTCTGTGCCCTTATTTTCCAAAGCGCGTACCGGAATTACCGGAAAACGCGGATCAATCTGTATAGTTGTCACGGCATCGCGTGCACCTGCACGAATGAAAGCCTTCTTAAAATTCTCGTGCGCAACGCACTCTTCGGAAACAACCAGCCGCGTGCCAATTTGACATCCAGCCGCCCCCATTTCAAGGTAAGACACAATAGCTTCTCCGCGGGCAATCCCGCCGGCTACAAAGACAGGAACATCTTCAATATGTGGTAAAATTTCTTGTGCTAACACGGTAAGGGAGACAGGCCCAATATGCCCCCCTGCTTCCATGCCTTCAATTATCAAAGCATCAATCCCGTTTCGAATCATCCGTTTGGCAATGCTTAAAGCAGGCGGTAAAGCTAAAACCTTAATCCCGCCCTCTTTCAGCTGATCAATGGTTTCTTTTTTCGGTATACCGCCAGCAAGCACGACGTGAGATACTTTTTGACGAATACAAATATCGCACAGAGTTTTAAGCTCAGGATGCATAATGATCAAATTCACCCCAAACGGCTTTTGGGTCAATTTACGTGTTTCAATTATTTCTTGTTCCAGAATATCTGGCGGCATAGCGCCACAGGCAATCACACCAAATGCTCCAGCATTGGAAATGGATGAAACCAGGTTACGCTCTGACACCCAGGTCATTGCTCCCCCCATAATGGCGATATCAACACCCAGAAACTCTTTTCCGCGCGCCCAAAGATGGTCCAGCTTTTGCTTGTAAATATTACCCTGCGTATTCATTTATTTATCTTTTTATCACCAAATCATTCGCTTAACTTAAAGCTCTCATGCAAGCTTCTAACCGCTTCTTTTACCCGATCCCGCGGGATAAGCACACTAATTTTTACCTGAGACGTTGAAATAACATCAATATTTATTCCTCTGTCAGATAGGGTCGTAAACATTGTGTGAGCGATACCAGCACGGGATTGCAACCCAAGGCCAACCACGGTTACCTTGCACACGGCCTCATTCATGACCATACTTTGAAAACCGATTTCGGCTTTTGCTTCCTGCAATACCTCTTGACACTTATCCACATCTGCTTGTGGAATAGTAAAGGTCATATTGGTGGTGCTCCCGGTAGCTGGAACATTAAAGTTCTTAATGTTCTGAACAATCATATCAACTTCAATTCCCGCCTCCATCAACGGTTTGAAAATAGATGATGCTTTACCGGGGATGTCAGGAAAATCAAATACAGTAACCTGTACTGCATCATCCGTATGAGTGATTCCGCTTATTGTAGGAGATTCCATAAGGGCCTCTGGTGTTGCTGCAATTACGCGAGTACCGGGTTGATCTATAAATGTTGACCGAACAGTCAAAGGCACGCTATATCGCATGGCCATTTCAACTGACCGGGGATGAAGTACTTTAGCGCCCTGATACGCCATTTCAACCATTTCTTCGTAAGTCACATGTTCCAACTTTTGGGCGTCATCCACCCAGCGCGGGTCAGCAGTAAACACGCCTTCTACGTCTGTGTAAATATCGCATCGACTTGCTTTTAAGGCTGCAGCAATGGCGACAGCCGTTGTGTCAGATCCCCCACGCCCTAAAGTCGTCACCCGGTTATCCATCGATACTCCCTGGTATCCAGAAACAACTGGAACAGTTCCTTCGTCCAGATATTTATTTAATGTATCTGTACCAATCTCAGAAATACGAGCATCTGTGTGCTGTTTGTCGGTGTGCAATGGAATCTGCCACCCCATGAAAGAGCGCGCCTTAATCCCGACTTTTTCTAACGCAATGGCCGTAAGTCCTGCGGTGACTTGCTCTCCACTAGACAGCACAACATCCTGCTCAGGCGTGGCCAGTACTGTATCGGCTAAAATATCATTTACATAATTTGCTAATGTGTTGGTATGTCCCGCCATGGCTGAAACCACCACAGCCACCTGATTTCCCAGATCCAATTCCCGCTTTACTACGGCAGCTACATGGCTAATGCGCTGGGGATCTGCTACCGAGGTACCACCGAATTTTTGAATGATAAGTTCCATAGGCCAATTATTTTATTGATTCGCGAGAATTCCTACATACAGTGTTTTGCCATGGACACAAGTGTAAATATTAAAGAAGTTGATAAATTTGCAGCCATCGCAAATGAGTGGTGGGATCCAACCGGCAAATTTAAACCGTTACACCAATATAACCCTCTCAGAATAGATTATATCACGCGACAGTGCGGACGTGTTTTTAAACCAAAAAATCAAGAACTTCCCCTTAAGGGACTTAGAATACTGGATGTTGGATGTGGGGGTGGCATACTGTGTGAAGCTCTCGCCAAACTGGGAGCAGATGTCACTGGCATTGATGCTGCGCCTGAATCTATCGAAGTCGCCAAACATCACGCCGCACAGGAAGGCCTTAAAATCAAATATTTTTCGCTAACTGCTGAAGCATTACATGAACAAAAACAAACATTTGATGTCGTGACCTGTCTGGAGGTAATTGAGCATGTAGATAATGTAACGGACTTTGTTGCAACGCTCAGCAATCTTACCCAAAAAAACGGCGTGATGTTTTGGTCTACAATTAACCGAACCCCTGGATCTTATTTAAAGGCAATTGTAGGGGCAGAATATATCCTGCGCCTGCTGCCACGTGGAACACATGATCATGCGCGGTTTGTCAAACCCTCAGAGCTTCGGCGTTATTTAGCTGCCTCCGGTTGCGAGTTGCTAGACGTTCAGGGAGTAAATTACTCACCTTTTTCGCAGAAATTCACCTATACAGAAAACCTGGATACAAACTATCTTGCTGTTGCCCGTAAAAATTAAGCAGCCAGAAGCTGATCCAACTTACCTTCCTTGTTAAGGCCTTGCAGTTCCATATTGCCGCCAATGTGCTGATCATTAATAAAGATTTGCGGCACAGTTTTTTGACCATTGGCAATGCCCATTAAAAAGTCATGCCGGTCTTCCCGCTCGGTCAGATCAATTTCTTCAAATTCAATACCTTTGGCCTGCAGTAAAGATTTTGCTGCCACGCAGTGTGGGCAATAAGTGGTAGTGTATACTTTTACATTTGCCATGTGTTTTCCTTTCTTTAATCCGCTCTAAATAACTCTATATAACTCTGGCAAGAGTCAATATATAAACTTGTGCGGCGCCTGATTTTTTCAAGACCTTGGCACACTCATTCACTGTAGCCCCTGTAGTCAGGACATCATCAATAATAAGGATGGTTTTTCCTGCTACTCCCGATTTATATTTTTCAGGCACCGTGAAGACACCTTTTACATTCTGCCGGCGTTGTTTGCGTTTGAATTTACCTTGTGGTTTGGTGGCTTTGGTGCGCTCCAACAAATCTGGTATACACAGCATGCCAAATTTATTTGCCAGGTTTTCTGCCAATAGCTGGGATTGGTTAAATTTACGCCGGACCAATCGCGTCCAATGCAACGGCACCGGACAAATAAAATCTGCCGGGGCAATGATGTCTCTCTCATATCTACACAGCCAATGAGTAAAAGTTTTTGCATAGTGCGTCTGATCACCATGTTTAAAAGCCAGAATCAGTTTCCGGCTAGCATCATCATACACAAACACAGCCCGGGCCTTGTCATAATAAAGGTTTTGTTCTTTAACCAAGGGTAAGGAACTGCCTGCTTTGACTTCAAAGCCTGTTTCAAAAGGAATGCCTGTTACGTCACAATACGGTCGGGAAATAAAATTCATCTGCCCCCAGCAAGACGGACAAAGCCCCGCATCCTCAACAATTTCATTACATGATACACACTGGGGTGGCAGTAAGGTGTCTACCACCTTGCGTGCTCCCATTTTTAAGGTATCAGATGATAAAAACGTGGATTTTGGCGACAAAGTCGCTATGTTTTGAGACATGGAATCCAAGGAAACGTCGCCCATAATTGTATTTGACCGCCCGGTGTTATTCGCGCGTCGCGCAAGATTATTAGATCAAGCAAAGTCTACACAAGCCCACTTTTTACACAAAGAACTTTTTGGCCAGCTTCTGGATCGCGTGGATGATTTTAACAGAACATTCGACAATGCCTTAATTATTGATGGTCACGGATTGGAATATCGTCTCAACCACCCCAAAATCAAAACAGCCATTCATGCCACCTTGTTTGATGCAGCAGCAGATATTGTCATAGATGAAGAAGCCATGCCGTTTGCACCGCAAAGCTTTGATTTGGTAATCTCCAATCTGAACCTGCACATGATCAATGATGTGCCAGGAACATTGCTACAAATCAGGAATATTTTAAAGCCCGACGGATTATTGATAATCAGCCTTTTTGGAGGCCAAACTTTACATGAACTCCGCCACAGTCTGACGGAAGCGGAGCTTCAAGTCAAAGGGGGGGTAAGCCCGCGGGTTTCCCCCTTTGCCAATATTCAGGATATCGGTATGCTACTGCAGCGCGCCGGCTTTGCCTTGCCTGTAATAGACAGTGAGCTTCTGACCGCCACCTATGAAACCATCTTTGATTTAATGAAAGATTTACGCCTGATGGGAGAAAGTAACGCCATCCATAAACGGCACAAAAGTTTCACTGGCAAAGAAATGTTTTTAAAAGCTGGGGAAATCTATCAGCAAACCTTTGCCGATGCTGAAGGTCGCCTGCCCGCTACATTTGAAGTGATCCAAGCAACGGCGTGGACGCCACATGAAAATCAACAACAACCCCTTAAACCAGGAAGTGCAACACAAAAACTGGCAGCGGCACTGGGAACAGAAGAAATTTCAGCCGGGGAAAAAGCTGGATCTGGCTAACGATTGGGACTACCTAAGCCTACAAACAACAGCCCTTGTTCTAAACGGCTGAGCGGCTTTTCTGTTGAGGCCGGTCCAAGACGCATTTTAGCATCTTTCAAAAACTTGGCAGGCCAGGAATCATCCAGAACTTGTAAGGAGAGTGAACGGTACCCTTCCACTGCATGCACTGCTTTTGAAAGCATATCTTTTGGCATAACACGCATGCTGATTTCATACACCAACTCAAATTCTTCACGCGTTAAAGAGACATTCTCCTCACATACACTACCTGTTGACCGAACAGTTATTAATCGACCTGACGGAATTAAAAATTGCTGCTGTTGATCCGTCGGCATTTCATCACGTAAATCCATGAACCAGGGGATATTAGAAGTTTGACATTTAGTCATCAACATTAAGCACGTAGCCTGCAGCATGGTGTATAATTGGGATCCTTTATACGCTTTAATCAAATCAGAATCATCCGTCTGCTCTATTTCTTTCTTTACATCCTCTGGAACACGCACCCATCCATCCTGTCTCAGGGCCATCCACCACTTCTCTAATTCTCGTACATGGTGTCGCAATAAAGATGGGTTGTGCTGAATCTTCAAAAAAACCTTCAGCATAAACAAAGGGTTTAAAGGCCGCGGGCGGTCAGATTCACCCAGACTATTTGCAAGCCCGCGGAAAAAATCAATACGTTCCGTTTCCGTTTCAAGACGGGGGAGATCAAACACATCGGGTGATAAAAAAGATGTATTTTGCCCAATTTCTATTTTTAGTGCGTCTGTAGCAACCATATTCTGTCTTTTCTTTTCTCAAAATAGCCCCAAAGTATAGCATAAAATATCCGTATTGGCTATACCCAAAAAGCTCTTTACCCTAATGTTCTGACCTGCTAGATAGGATATCTTGAATTAAACCGCAGTCTTTGCATGTTACCACAAAATTGAATGATTTATGGAGAGGTGGCAGAGCGGTTGAATGCACCGGTCTTGAAAACCGGCATAGGGCGACCTATCGTGGGTTCGAATCCCACCCTCTCCGCCATCCTCCGTCGCTATGGCCCAAAGAGCCATAAGCTATGGAGGACGAGGTGTGCGAGTTGAGAACCCACGATATTATAAAGTGGGTTCGGTGACGATCAACGGGAGGAACGACGCCGAAGGCGGCCCTGAGCAAAGCGAAGGGTGAGCTGCCCGAACTATCCCACCCTCTCCCCCATGATATAAAAAATGGGGTCAGACGGCCCCATTTTTTGTGTCATTTTGTGGGAGGTGGAGAAACGGAGAAGTTTTAACGTTGGCAAAACTTATACAACTTCATTTTAATAAAAATCTGCTCCCTTACGGAGTATTATGTAGCAATGTTTTGGATGACGTGTTTTTAGGATTTGTGTTACTTAGTATACATCCGTTTATTGCCATGCCTGTTTGGTATGCTTCAGCTGCAGCAATAGGAACAATAGCCTATTTCATTACGAAAAGTGAAAAAGCAAGACTCAAAACACTTTTGTGCTATTGGCCGTATACGTTGGGATTTTTACTTTTTTCAATGCTGTCCGGTTTTTGTTGGTTTCTTTCAGTGCACTACCTAGGGATAAGCGGCAATACAGTTATTGACCAGTCGCATTACTTGATCCTTATTTTGTGGAGCCTTCTCGTTTTCAAAGAATCCATTTCTAAGCATCAGTGGTATGGAGCCAGTATTATTTTCACAGGTCTTTTAATTTTTGCATTAGGCTCAGAAAACGTAGGTGATTGGCTCGGTATTTTCTTTGCCAGTCTAATGGCCATAGGTGTTGCCGGAGCAATTATTTCCAAAAAATATGCTGCTGGAAAAATTAATCATAATGTTTTGGTAACATTACGCGCCTGGCTAATGTTTGCCGTAACTTTAATTATTAGCCTAAAATTCAATAATAAAGGTATCGCAGCTTATGATTTGGCTTATACAATATGGATTGCACTTATAATCGGTGGGGCTATCGGGGCCGGATTAAGCCACCATTTATCCTTAGCAGCCCTTAATCATGTAACTCTTTCTACATACACATTTGTACAAATGCTGCATCCGCTCGCCATTTTAACCATTGGCGTTTTATTCTATGGTGATGATTTAAGTAACTTGCAACTTTTAGCAGCAAGTTTTGTACTTGTAGGAAAACTAACCTTAATCACAGGTAAAAAGCAGCAAGCCAGCAAAGCTTCAGTTCTATGAAAGAGCTTGAAAAGTGTTGAAGGCGTATCCAGAAAGCAGCTCTCTTAAACCTAAGCAGGACACCCCAATAGAGAAAATTTGGACCTGTTGACCTTCACTCCGCCATCAACGCTAAACTCCTGATGGAAATGTATTTGAACTCGCTGCGCTTGTTGGGTATAGATAGTACGTCCCAGAAAAGAAGGTAAAGTTATGAAAAATATTGGCGTTTATATTGTTGCAATCATCTTAGCCATCGGTGCGACACTGGCAACGCAGCATTTTACAGCAGCACCCAACGGCCAGTCAGCCATGGCAGAGAAAAAAGAATCCGTCTATGACCGTGTTACAGCTTCTGGCACATTACGCTGTGGGTATTTCATCTGGCCGCCTGCGGTGATGAAAGATGAAGCTACAGGCGAATTAACAGGGTTTATCGTTGATTATTTTGAAGCCTTAGGCCAAGCCCTGGACTTAGAGGTGGAATGGAGCCAGGAGTTAAACTTTTCAACTTATCTGCAAGACCTAAATGCTGGCCGATATGATATTGAATGTTCTGGCGGCTGGCCCAATGCAAGCCGTGGGAAGCTGGTGGATTATACAACACCCATCGGTTATCTGCCGATGTACGGCTATACCCGTGCCGATGACACCCGCTTTGATAACAATTTAGATGCTATTAACAACCCCGATGTGCGCTATGTGGCCATTGATGGGGAAACGTCAGCCCATATCAGAAAGCGACGTTTTCCTAATTCGACGCTGGTCTCTCTGCCGCAAATCACGCCATTTACAGACCTTTTGCTTAACGTAGAAACAGGCAAAGCCGACGTTGCAGTGATTGATGCAAGCCAGGCGTATGGATATTTGTCTGCCAACCCAGGCAGCATCCGACGTGTGGCCTCTGACCCTATCCGTGTTTTACAAATGAACGCAGGCGTGGCGCAAAACAACTTTGAGTTTCTGGAAATGATCGACACGGCTACCAAAGAGCTGATTTACGATGGCGTGATTGATCAAATCTTGAATAAGTATGACCCCACTCAAACCCAAATCCTGCGCCTTACAGACCCCTATGAGGTAAATTAATGAAGCATCTCCCCGTTTATATCACCGCCATTATCCTGGCCGTTGCAGCCAGTTACATTTCAGTGCAGGTATTTATGCCGGAAGGCGAGACCGTGCGGGAGCAGGAGGAATCTGTCTATGACCGTGTGATGCGGACAGGTACGATTCGCTGCGGGTATGCTACATGGAATCCATCCTTGATGAAAGATCCAAATACTGGTGAATTTTCTGGAATTATATATGAATACAGCGAGGCTTTAGGGAAAACGCTCAACCTAGATATTGAATGGGTAGAAGAAATTCCTTGGAGTGAATTCCCAGCAGCCCTTGAAGCTAAGCGTGTCGATGTTATGTGTGCAGGAGTTTGGCCAAGCGCCAATCGTTCCAGGATTATAGACTATAGCAATCCAGTATATTATGTCCCATTTCTTCCGTACGGAAGAATTGATGATTTTAGGTTTGATCAAAACCTTAAAAAACTAAACAATCCTGACTACACACTAACAATGACCGATGGAGAGACATCATCTATAATCGCGCATCAAGATTTTCCAAACACTAAAAAGGTTGAATTACCTCAACTAACTAATATTTCGCAGAATTTTTTAAATGTTGTAAATAAAAGGGCAGATGTTTATCTGAATGATCTTACATCATTCTATGATTTTAATGAAAATAATCCTGACTTATTAAGGATCATTCCTACTGACAGACCAATACGCTTGTTTGGTGTTGTAGTTGCAATCCCCCGTGAAGAAGAAGGATTGAGACGAATGATTAATAATGCAACTGCAGAACTCCACCAATCAGGAGTAGTTGAAAAAATTCTCAGAAAATATGAAAAATACCCAGGAAGTTTGTATAGAACTGCAAAGCCTTATCAGCCTTATGAGGTGCCAAATTAATGACCGTCATTGATATTCTTATCAATTATCGTCAGGCTTTTTTACAGGGGCTGTGGGTGACGTTGGAGCTTTCGGCCATCATCTGGGGCAGCGGTATTTTAATTGGTGGCGCTTTGGGCGTGTGGGGGGCAGACAGCTGGAAATCTGTGGGTATCCCCAGCCGACTTTTCTCATTTTTGCTCTCTGGCGTACCGATTCTGGTATTTTTATTCTGGCTGCACTATCCGGCGCAAGCCATGTTTGACTTGGTGATTGACCCGTTTTATACAGCCGCGCTCACGCTAGCTATTGTGAACATTTTTGGCGTGGCAGATGTGGTGCGTGGCAGTCTCATGGACTTTCCAAAGCAATATCTTACCGCTGCCCGTGTGACTGGGTTAACCACCAAACAAACGGTGCTGAAAATTCAACTACCGCTGATCTTTCGCCAGATTCTGCCCGCACTTCTCTTACTGCAAGTGACGATGCTGCACACCACGCTATTTGCCAGCCTTATTTCAGTGGAAGAAATTTTCCGTGTGGCTCAACGCATCAATGCACAAATTTATAAACCCGTTGAAATTTACACCGCCCTTGGTATCTTTTTCCTGGCGGTTAGCTTGCCAGTCAACGGCATGGCCTTCTGGCTAAAACATAAATTTACACGCAACCTATCGGAGAATTAGAATTCCGATGCTTCATGAAAATACTTATGAATTTGATGGTATTAAAGTTCTTACTGATAAGCTAAATCGCTTACGATCAGATGATAACGATAATGTGATGGAGATATTTTACGAAGAGCAACCAGCTTCTTGGCTCTTTGTAATGGATGCTCTCAAAAAAGGCTTCTCTGGTAGTGCGCCTAAATTTTTAGATATAGGTTGTGGGTGTGGAATATTTGGCCTTTTAGCAGCTAAACATTTAAAGGCTGAAGTTACAGCTATAGATATCAGCTCACGTGCTATTGAATTTACAAGAGAAAATGCTAAGCTCAATGGCCTTGAATTAAACTTGAAACATGAAGCCTATTCAAAAGAAAGTTTTGCTGCAAATGCAGCTGATATTATATGTATGAATCCCCCATTCCACATCTACCCGAGGGAATTTGAAACATCTTTACCCCAGCATGCAAGAGGAGGATCAGATGGACAAACTGAATTTAAATCTCAGCTGACAATAGCATTTAGTCATCTATCAGCTAACGGATATTTATTTTTTGTGATTATGTGCGGAGGTGACGACCAACAGCCTGATTTTTGCAACTACATTCCTAGTATATTTAAAAATCGTAGCTTAGTTTACACTAATATACTACCACCCATTTCTTCGCGAGATTTTATGTTTCAACTCTATGGAGAGAAATACCAATATTTTACTAGAAACTATGAGGCAAGCTTTCCTTGGATTTACTATTGTACTGGTCTAGTAAAGGCTACTTCTGATTCATCAGAAATAACTTGTAAGCAGCACAGCATTGACCTCAAAGGCAGAGGCTGGAGTGATCGTATTGAACTTCACCAAGCAATTAATGAGCATGTTATAAATTAGGAGAACTGAATAATGAAAAACCTACCCATTTACATTACCGCAATCATCCTTGCTGTTGCGGCTACTTTGCTAACACAGCAGTTTTCTGCTTCTACAGCTGTTGATCAAAATCAGATAAGTACACCTTCTGAGAGAGAATCAATTTATAAGCGTGTTTTGAGAACTGAGACTATACGCTGTGGCTATCTCACTTACCCTCCTGAAATTGTTGTTGATTCGCAAACAAATCAAATCTCAGGCTGGGTTTATGAAATCATTGAAGCTGCGGCTAAAGAGCTTAATTTTAAAGTAGAATGGGTTGAACAAGTTACTCACGACAGCATGTTTCAAGGGCTTCAAACAGGTCGCTATGATGTTATCTGTAGTGGGCTTTGGGAATCTCCTCCTCGCAGTAAGGTGGCTTTATTTATGACACCTGTAACTTACGCAACATACTACCCATTTGTTCGCGCTGATGATACGCGGTTTGATAACGATTTAAGACTCATCAATTCAGAAGATGTTAAGATCGCCGTGGCTGATGGAGAATATGGGGAAGTAGTTGCTCGTGAAAAGTTCCCGAGTGCTGGTCTGCATAGTATTCCTCCTGGAACCTCCTACTCGCTTATCTTTCCTGATGTAGCAACCGGTAAGGCAGATGTGGTTTTCGCCTTACCTTCTACCGCTAGCCATTACATGAAGAACAACCCTGGGAAGTTGAAAATGATTGATCAAGAAGTTTTGGTTATGCCTTCATCTGTCATGTCAACGAATGTGGGGGAGCATAAGCTTAAATATTTACTTGATAGTACTTTACGCCATCTCCTCAATACAGGTGTTGTTGCTAATATCATTGCCAAATACCATCCAGGTGATGACAAAACTAATTATCCAGTAGCAAGACCATATCAGGAGAATTAATATGTTGCAAAAATTGATCTTCTTTGCTGCCGCTTTGTTTCTTTTGCCAATTTCTGCTTATGCAGATCCAGTTATGGATCAAATCAATAAAACACAAACTATCCGTTGCGGTTATGTTTCGTATAGTCCTGCGTCTACAATCAATCCTGAAACTAACAAGCTGGAAGGATATATGATTGACCTTATGGATGAGATTGGCCAACGCATGAATCTCAAAATCGAGTGGGCTCAAGAAACAAATTGGCCCACAATGTCCACAGATTTAAAAACAAATAAGTTTGATGCAGGGTGTGTGGCATATTGGAGTAATCCGCGTTCTGCCCGCCAAATGCTGACCAGCATACCGCTTTTTTATCAGCCTGTATTTTTCCTGACACGTGCAGATGACACGCGTTTTGATGCAAATATCAGAAAAATAAATGATAAAGATGTTAGCGTTTCTGTTCTAGAAGGAGATGTGCCTGAAACTATTCTAAAAGAACTCTACCCAAATTCGAAAAAAATCGCTCTACCGCAAAACGCTGCTTTTGCCCAAGTGTTTCAAGAAGTTGCCTCTGATAGAGCTGATGTAACAATCGCGGCCAAACCCGATGCCGAACAGTTTATGAAACATAATCCAGGTATTCTCAAAGTGATTAATGATCAGCCTGTTCGTCTTTATGCAAATGTCATGACGATGCGCCCTGGCTCTGAACAGCTTAAAAATGCTCTAGACGTTACCATTCGTGAAATGCAGCTAGATGGCACTATTGAAAGAATTATGAGCAAATACTCAAATAGTGAAGATGATTATTATATAATCGAATATCCCTATAAGAAGTTGAAATAAGAAAGGTATTTATCCTATGAAAAATTTATCCATCTATATCGCCACCATCATCCTGGCTATCGGTGCGACGCTCATCACCCAGCATTTTACGGCTCCACAAAATAACGCGACGGCGGTGTCCTCACAAGAAAAGGAATCCGCCTATGACCGCGTGATGCGTACGGGAACGATAAGATGTGGGTATGCGCTCTGGGAACCAGGGTTTATCGCCGACCCTAATACGGAAGAAATTACAGGCTTAATTCCTGAAATTATGAATACCTTTTCTAAATACGCAGATATTAAAGTTGAGTGGACAACGGAAGTTGACTGGTCAAGAGTACCTCAGGAGTTAGAGCAAAACAAAGTAGATGTGATGTGTGCTGGTATGTGGCCCGATGGGAGGCGAGGTAAGTATATTATTCATTCCAAGCCGCTTATGGTTATGGCAGCACGTGTTTTTATGCGTGCTGGCGAAGCCGCCCAATATTCTTCGTATGAGAGCCTGAATAAACCTGATATGACATTTGCGGTTGTTGAGGGTGATATTTTACAAAAAATAGTGGATATTAATTTCCCAAAAGCCAACCAGCTTGATCTTTTGGGTATTGCAAATGCAGCTGAAAACCTTACTTCCGTTGCGGCTGGAAAAGCAGATGCCACCATAAATATTAATTCTGTTGTACAGGGTTTTTCGCGGAGCAATCCAGGGCAACTTGAAGCAGTTGACCTACCACCCATTTCTTACCATCCTATTGTACTTGCGACTTATAACAGTGAAGATAAACTGATAAACTTTATCAATGCGACTCTCACACACATGCACTACGCAGGGGAGTTTAAGAGGATATTGAAAAAGTACCAGAATCAATATCCTGGATCTTTCTATTCACCCCTCATTCCTATTAATTTTATGGAAAACTAATGCTCCACGCCACAAACATTCATAAAGCCTTTGGCGAAAATAAAGTTCTGAAAGGCATTGATATTGAGATCAAGCCCGGCACCATCACGTGCCTGGTGGGACCGAGCGGGACAGGCAAGACAACACTTTTGCGTGCTTTGTCAGTTCTGGATTTACCGGATCAAGGAACGGTGACGATTGATGGGGAATCTCACAGCTTTCCGTTAAAAGAGGGTGAAGTCATCACGCCCCCCTACCCCCAATTGACCGTGGTATTCCAATCACTGTTCCTGTGGCCGCATTTGACCCTACGCGAAAATATCATGCTCCCGGCGGGTAACATTGCACGAGATGATATTCATGCTGACCTGGATGAGCTGATCACATTTTTTGAGATGGAGCATTTTATTGATAATTACCCTAATCAGGCAAGTTTGGGGCAGCGACAGCGCGTGGCGTTGGCACGCGCCCTGATGCTTAACCCGAAATATATTTTGATGGACGAAATCACCAGCAGCCTGGATGTGGAGCAAATTCACAAAATTCTCACCAAGCTGGAAATGCTGAAAGAAAAAGGTATTGGCATTTTTTTGATCACGCACCTATTGAACTTTGCCAAGCGCGCGGCGGATAATATTTGTTTTATTGATGATGGAAAGATTATTGAATCTGGCCCGCCCTCCATTCTGCAAAAACCTAAAACAGACCGGTTGAAGCAATTTGTCTCCGTTGTTGAAGCGGCGAGCTAACGCACCCCGCCATCCGCCTTTATCAAGGCTCTGGGAATGACACAACATGATTGACATCCTTAAAAGATGTGCCTATACACATAAGTCCCGTTGAAAGAGCTAGATAGCTTTCATACTGTGGCGGAGTAGCTCAGCTGGTTAGAGCAGCGGAATCATAATCCGCGTGTCGGGGGTTCAAGTCCCTCCTCCGCTACC
>JANQSM010000231.1 GCA_028284025.1 Alphaproteobacteria bacterium
GACCAGGGCATCCTCCAGGTATAATCCCGCTAGTGGCGCACCCCCGCCCGTAGAACTGATGGTCAACACGTCGCCACTCTCATTAAAGGTAATATTAGTTCCGGCACGCAGTAGTCTGGCGTAATACCGACTATCTTCTTCACGAACAGCGCTATAGGCACCCGGTGGGTTATCTGACTGCGTAATAATACTTGTCCCGCCGCCTGCATCGTTGATACATTTAAAGGCGCCTCGCAGATTCCCGCCACCGGAAAGAGGAATTTTAACACCACCGCCGCCGCCAACGGTATTATCCCACACGAGCTTTTTGTTATCGGTACATGCTCCCAAAGAGTCCGCACCTGTTACCGTCACTAAAGCCAACTCTGTAACCGGGTCATCTTCATTTACAGTCTTAAACGTGTAGGGTAAATCAATCGGGTCTCCTGCCGCATCCGTTAAACCTGTGCTGGTCGGTGTGGACGTATCCAGAATTAATTTTTTACCACCACTTTGACCAGCCTGCACGCTTTCAAATGCTTTGGCAAACGCAGGGTCTGCTTCATCCGCACAAGTAATATCAAAGCTGTCCCCATCAGTATTATCTAAATCAATAAAGGATTTGGAAGTAACCGGATCAGCAGAGGCACAATCTCCCGTTGCCTGAATGAGCTCAATTTTCTTGGCACTACTGGTAAAGATGAAATTATTGAAATCCGCAACCAGGGTGTATGGCCCTTGTTTGTCAATATTTCCGATATCAATGGGGCTGTTGCGGTTATTTGTAATACCATTGGACCCAGATGCGTTGATTTGGTACACACCATCTTTGTCCGGCACCACTATCATGACCGCCAACGCAGATCCATTATCAACCGTTTGCGTGGCATCATCGGTTAAATCTACCCAGTGAACCGGGATAAACAATTCATCCTCATAATCAAAAGGAATGACAGGAAACGACTCATCTTGTGAGGCAGGGGCACGGAACACAATGGCACATACCGGGTAGCCTTCCGGGTAATCAACCATAAAGATAGAGGTATCTGAGGCATCAGGGGATGTTTTGACAGCAACACATCCCTTATCTGATCTATTTGTCGGAAAACCGGCTGTATTTGGTTCTGTTGGCACGGTATCTGGCCATGGGGCAAACATATCCATGTCCGGTTGAGTCATAATAACCCCGTTATCAAACGTGGTCACTTCTCCATTGGCCACAATCATGTCCATGGCTTGTTTAGCTGTTTTAATGGATTGTTGTAAACGACCGGCAGTGAACAGAGACCCTAAATTAGTTGCTGAAGACAGCATAATACCCGATAAAATCGCCAGCATTAAAACGCCTAACAAGATAATCACGTAAATAAATCCCGATTCACTTGTTGAGCTACGCAAGGCTGACCCACCTTTCCCGGCAGGGGTAGATTCCTGTGAAAACGAATGCTTTATAGAATGAACAAGCACATGGAAGATTCCTTCCAGGCTCTTCTTTTTAGATGAATTCATTATGTTAACTTCCTCTGTGCGTGCAGATCATTTTGTAATTTTATTATAGAATAAGGTTAACTTTGTATTAATAAATTATAATATGATTACAGGAGAATGTCAACGAAAACAGCTTTCAATCCCTAGCAGTAATCCTTAACCGGTGTCCCATAGAAACGGCTCATAATAATAGACAAAACCGCACAGCCTTTAAAGAAAGCACCTCTTTTGTGGCATGATTGAGAAATTTCATATGATGGAGAACGGGGTTGTTGGGGTGGGTAAAATGGATTATTCGCATATTTGTCAGTCATAAAGTGGTTTTTTCTCTCCTTTTCTCTACAAGTTAAGCATCAAGTTCAGTATCCCAGTATAAATAGTCACGCCAGCTTTCATGCAGGTAGTTGGGTGGAAAGCTGCGACCATTTTGCAATAGCTGATAAGCCGTTGGTTCTTTTGGATTATTTAACAGCTTTAAATCTGTTTCGTGCAGTAAATAAGCGCCTTTTTTCAGGTTACATTTCTGACAAGCCGTGACCACATTGGACCACGTTGTACGCCCTCCCTTAGCGCGCGGCACCACATGATCAAACGTTAGCTCACTGGCAGGGTATTGTTGACCATCGTACTGACAAGAAAACTTGTCGCGCAAAAACACGTTAAACCGCGTAAAAGCTGGTTTTCTGGAGATTGGAATAAACTCTTTCAACGCAATCACACTGGGAAGTCGGAAAGAAAAGCTTGGAGACCGCACATAATCATCATATTCCTGCACAACATTCACTTTTTCCGCAAATACGGCCTTAATAACGTCTTGCCAGTGCCAAAGAGAAAGGGGAAAGTAGCTGAGTGGGCGGAAATCCGCGTTAAGAACAAGGGCCGGTCTGGATTCCAAACTAACCCGCAAGGCGTACCTCCCGTTCGGGATTGAACCTTAAGCCTTCACAATACAAGGGTTTTTCAATAAACCTCATACTTTCAGAATAGCGTACAATAGTTAAAGATTCAATACCAAAGCAAATCTTGGGGAATACCTCCTTAGAAACCACAACATTTTGTGGCTTTTACACCAGATGCTGCTTTAAAAAGGTGCGAGCAAACTGGAATCCTTCCGGATCAATGCCGTGGCCAACATTTGGACGCATGTGTGTTTCAACCGGGACATCCAGCTCTTGCAAGGCTTTTTCTGCTACTCCCATCAGATGGGACGGCACGACTTCATCCATTTTCCCATGCACCAGACATACAGGTGGACGGGTGCGCACCTCATTAGGCATGTTTTCATCCCCCAGCAACAAGCCTGAAAATCCCGCCAAACAGGCAATTTGTTTCTCACGCCTGACAGCCGTATAAAGCCCTGCCATGGTCCCTTGAGAAAATCCGACAATAGCCAGGTTCTGGGGCGACAAAGAGTACGTTCTTAGTAACCCGTCCAGGTATTCATCCAGGACTTTGCGTGCTTTTTTTACACCCGTTAATAAAGCAAGAGGGGAAAGGTCATTAAGAGAAAACCACTGATATCCCATCGGGGCCATGTCGTATTTTTCAGGGGCATTAGGCGCCACAAACAGGGCATCAGGAAAGTCTTCCATCAAAGGGGGGGCCAGGCTAATCAAATCATCCCCGTCGGCGCCAACGCCGTGCAGCAGCAAGATAATTTGTTTTACAGCGCCCTCGCTTTTTGGTCCCATTTCAGGGCCATCAAGGATCATATTATAGGTCATGGAGTAGTGATACTTCATCTTGTCGTTAATGCCAACAAAAAGCTGGCCTTGAACGGGTAATGAGATATATTACCCCCATGGAAGGCATTTTTCCCTATATTGTTATAGTATGTATGTTTGCCACCGCCGGGGTGCTGGGGATCGGCCTTATCAATATGCTCCGCAGGGATAAGAATAAAAACAAGCGGGCCAACGCGATCATGCGATGGCGTGTGATTTTGCAGGGCGTAACTTTGCTGTTGTTTGCAGTTTTATTATTAACCTTTAAGTGATACTCTTCTGCCATTATTGTCGCATTGCTAATTGAACGAAGGGGAAGCACATGTCTGTCAAACACGTCGGCGTTATCGGAGCCGGTCAAATGGGATCCGGGATTGCCCAGGTCTTTGCACAAAACGGATTTCAAATCTCATTGCTGGATGTCAAACAGGATGCTTTAGACAAAGCCATTAAGGGTATTGAAAAAAGCCTCTCTAAATTTGTTGAAAAAGAAAAAATTTCAGAAAGCGACAAGAAAAAAGCACTGGAAAACATTACAACATCAACAGATTACAAAGTTTTCAAGACAGCCGATATTGTAATTGAGGCTGCTACGGAAGATGAAAAAATCAAAGATAAAATTTTTGAATCTCTTGTTAAGAGTATCAACGACAAAACCATTATCTGCACGAATACCTCAAGTATTTCCATTACGCGTCTGGCTTCAAAAACCGATCGCCCAGAGAAATTCATGGGCATGCACTTCATGAATCCTGTGCCTTTGATGAAACTGGTAGAACTCATCCGCGGGATTGCGACAGATGATGACACCTTCGAAACTGTCGTCGAACTGATCAAGAAAATTGGTAAGGTCGGGGCCAATGCCCAGGACTACCCTGCGTTTATCGTAAACCGCATTCTTCTGCCCATGATTAATGAAGCTGTCTACGTGCTTCAGGAAGGGGTGGGAGATATCACCTCTATTGATGCCGCCATGAAGCTTGGAACCAACCAGCCGATGGGGCCATTAACACTGGCTGACTTTATTGGCCTGGATACATGCCTTGCTATTATGGAAGTTCTCTACGACGGTTTGGGCGATTCCAAATACCGCCCGTGTCCGTTGCTGGTTAAATATGTGGAAGCCGGATGGTTAGGCCGCAAAACTGGCAAAGGCTTTTACGATTATTCTGGTGAGGAACCCGTCCCCACCAGGTGAGCCAGAAACTGCACAACTGTTCCATGATCCCATTCAGCTGATCCGGCAAGCCGTCCAATCATATTGCCCTGCGGTCCAATTAAAATGCTGGTCGGTAGGCCGCGCAAGGAAAACAGCTGGGACCCCTTTATTTCGGGATCAAAATAAAGATCCAGGTTCTCAATTCCCTGTTTCCTAAAAAACGGGCGTACCGCCCTTGTTTTCTCACTATCTTGGCTAATTGCCACCACCCGGAAATTTTTGCCCATGTGCAACATTTGCCCAGCTAGGCGGTCCAAACTAGGCATTTCTTCCACACAGGGGGCACACCAAGTTGCCCAAAAATTCACCAGAATATATCCCCCCCGAAACGATTCCAGGCTGATTTCTTCACCTCTTTTACCTTCAAATGTAAATTCCGGTACAAATGTTTCGTTTGGGTAATATTTAAACCCTTTCAGCTCCGGCGGCGGGTGAGGATGCTCAAAAAATATATGATTTTCAACGACTAAGGCCGCACCGGTTAAAAGCAGGGCAATCACAAATGCCAATGCCATAAAACGGTTATAGCTTTGATACGGGGTTTTCTTGCGCTTTCTCATATCCGCCAACCTAGCATAGTTTCCCCAGGTTGTTAACGGGCATCATGACATTGGCATTGCCCTTGCAAGGAAAAAACCATACCAAGGGAATATAAAAATTTAAAAAATTGGGAAAGGAACAGGGAAATGGAACAGTGCTATCTTACAAATCCGACTTTAGACACAATCTTGAGCTTCGGCTGCATGGTCGTGGA
>JANQSM010000236.1 GCA_028284025.1 Alphaproteobacteria bacterium
AGGTTAGAAGATGCCAAAAAGAGTTTTACAAGGAACAATCGTCAGCGACAAAAACAATAAAACTGTTGTTGTTGCAGTAGAGCGCAAAATTAAGCACCCGCTTTATAAAAAGTATATCAAGCGGACATCGAAGTTTTCAGCACATGATGAAGCCAACGCATGTCAAGTTGGGGAAACTGTTCAAATTGAAGAGTGTCGCCCTATCTCAAAAAACAAGTGCTGGCAGGTGATTGCAACTGTAGATACCAGTACCGGGAAAGTAACGCAGATGACTAAAATGGATAAGCCAGCTGCAAATGATGAAAAAACAAAGGCTAAAAAAACAACCAAAGCTTCTGCTAAAAAGAAGGCTTCGGCTTAAAGTTAATGTGGAGAATTAAAAATGATTCAGATGCAATCAAGATTGGATGTGGCGGATAACTCTGGAGCGAAGAGTGTTCAGTGCATCAAGGTATTGGGGGGTTCCAAGCGGAATCAAGCCCATGTAGGAGATGTTATTGTTGTGTCTGTGAAAGATGCAATCCCCCGCGGACGTGTAAAAAAGGGGGATGTACACCGGGCAGTGATTGTACGTACAAGTGCCCCGGTACGCCGTACAGACGGATCTGTCATCCGGTTTGACCGGAATGCAGCTGTTTTGATCAGCAAGTCGAATGAGCCGATCGGAACGCGTATTTTTGGACCGGTAACGCGTGAATTGCGTGCGAAAAGATTTATGAAGATTATTTCATTAGCACCTGAGGTGTTATAGGAAGTGCTTAAGAAGGTACTTTAAGGAGAGTTTAAAAATGACAATGCCAAAGTTAAAAATTAAAAAGGGCGACAAAGTAATTGTTTTGTCTGGAAAAGATAAGGGCAAGCAAGGCGAGGTGCTGAAAGTCATGCCACGTGATGCACGGGTACTGGTTCAGGGGGTAAATGTGGTGAAGCGTCACCAGCGTCCGACCCAGCTTGATGCCGGCGGCATTAAAGAAAAAGAGCTGCCAATTCATATTTCGAATGTAGCGTTTATTGACCCGAAAGACAGCAAGCCTTCACGGGTAGGCTATAAGATGTTAAAAGATGGACGCAAGGTAAGAGTTGCAAGGCGTTCAGGCGAAGTAATTGATAAGTAGAGGTGACACATGGCAATGGTTGCTCGGTTAAACGAAAAGTATAATACAGAAATCCGCAAGGCTTTAGGGGAGCAGTTTGGGTATGCAAATCCAATGGAGATTCCGCGCCTTGAGAAAATCGTCATTAACATGGGGATTGGTGAAGCCACGGATGACAAAAAGCATATTGAAAGCGCTTTGGATGACTTGACGCGCATTACTGGTCAAAAACCTGTCGTAACAAAAGCGAAAAAATCCGAGGCAACTTTCAAGCTACGGACTGGCATGCCAATTGGTTGCAAAGTTACCCTGCGTAAAGCCCGGATGTACGAATTCCTGGATCGTTTGGTAAACATTGCGATGCCGCGAATTCGTGACTTTCGCGGTATTTCCGGCAAGAGCTTTGACGGTCGCGGGAACTATGCATTTGGTTTGAAAGAACAAATTGTTTTTCCGGAAATTGACTATGACAAGGTTGATACAATCCGTGGAATGGACATTGTTTTTGTTACAACAGCAAAGACGAATGAAGAGGCAAAAGCACTATTAAAAGGATTCAACATGCCTTTTGCGAATTAAGGCATTGAAGGAAAGTTTAAGAAAGCGAGAAATTTTATGGCAAAAGTCGGTATGATTCACAGAGATATCAAGCGCAAGAAGCTGAACAAAGGCAAAAGCAAGAAAATTGCTGAGCTAAAAACGGCTCAAAGAGATTTGCGTAAGCGGTATCTTGCTGGTGAAGAGCTTACTCTGGAAGAAATGATGGACGTACAGTTCAAATTCCAGAAGCAAGTTCCGCGCGCTGCATCAAAAGTACGCTTCCGCAATCGGTGCAGTCAGACAGGCCGTCCTCGTGGATTTTACCGTCGTTTCGGTATTTGCCGTAATGTATTAAGAGAGCTGGGGAGCGAAGGAAAACTTCCTGGTTTAAGAAAAGCAAGTTGGTAAGTGGAGTAGAAAAAGATGACAATTAGTGACCCTCTTGGAGATATGCTAGCCCGCCTTCGCAATGGCATGATGGTGAACAAGTCTAGTGTTATGTGCCCGGCATCCAAACTGCGTGAGAACGTGCTGGATGTGTTGAAAGATGAAGGATTTATTCGCGGATACACACGCAAGAATATTCGTAAGGGAATTGATGAGCTGGAAGTGGAGTTAAAATACTTTGAAGGCAAACCGGCTATCAAGGAAATGAAGCGAATTTCAAAACCAGGTCGCCGTGTTTACAGCAATATTGAAGATTTGAAACCAGTATTTAACGGACTGGGAATCGCGATTGTCTCAAGTTCAAAAGGTATTATGTCTGACAAGCAGGCGCGCGAGCAAAAAGTGGGAGGCGAAGTGCTTTGCACTGTCTTCTAAGGAATTAAGGCCCAAAAACATTAAGGAATATAAGGAAACATTATAATGTCACGCGTTGGAAAGAATCCGGTACAGATCCCAGAAGGAGTTGAGGTAACTCTGACTGAGTCTGAATTCAAGGCCAAGGGAAAACTTGGTGAGCTGGCCTGTGCGCTGAACAAGGGTGTTAAGGTAACTCATGACAATGATAACAAGCAAATTGTTGTTGTACCAACAGATGATGAGAGTGCCGGCGGTGATGCAATCTGGGGAACGGTTCGTGCCAATGTTCAAAATGTTGTAACTGGCGTGACAGAAGGATTTAAAAAGACACTGGAAGTAAATGGTGTTGGGTATCGTGCAAATGTTCAGGGTAATACAGTCGTAATGACCCTTGGAAAGAGCCACGATGACAAGCTTGAAATTCCTGCTGGATTAAAGGTGGCTCCTGAGAAGCCAAACCTTTTGATTATTACAGGGGCTGACAAACAATTGGTTGGTGCTTTTGCTGCCAAAATTCGCAGCCTTCGTCCACCAGAGCCTTATAAAGGTAAAGGGGTGAAATACCAGGGCGAATACATTAACCGTAAAGAAGGTAAGAAGAAGTAGAGGGCCATAGGTTATGCTGACAACATTTGATAAAAGAAAAAGACGGGCACAACGGGTGCGTTTTAAGATTTGGGGTCAAAACTCTGGACGCCCACGTTTGTCTATTTTTCGTTCCAACAAGCACATTCATTGCCAGATCATTGATGATGCAACAGGAACAACCAAGGCTTCTGCGTCAAGTTTTGCTGATTTTGGCAAGGATATGGGCAAGAAAGCCGCGAATAAAGAAATCGCTCGTAAAGTGGGTACTCTATTGGCTGAACGCGCAAGTAAAGCTGGTGTAAAAGAAGTTGTACTTGACAAGGGTGCTTATAAATTTCACGGCCAGGTAGCTGAACTAGCTGCTGGCGCGCGTGAGGCTGGATTAAAGTTTTAAGATTAGGATAAAGGACAGAACATGGCAGCAGCAGTTTCATTAAAGCAAGAAGCAGACGGTCAGGAAGCAATCATCGAAAAGTTGGTTGAAGTCCGTCGTGTTGCAAAAACCGTTAAAGGTGGCCGCAATATGCGTTTTGCTGCATTGGTTGTTGTAGGGGATGGAAAAGGCCGCGTTGGCTATGGAACCGGGAAAGCCCGTGAAGTTCCTGAAGCAATTCGGAAAGCCAGCGAAGAAGCTCGCAAGACTATGATGCGTGTACCGCTTCGTAACGGAAAAACTTTGCATCATGATACGATTGGTCGATTTGGTGCTGCAAAAGTTGTTTTGCGTGCGGCTCCTCCTGGTACAGGTATTATTGCGGGTGGTCCGATGCGTGCTGTATTTGAAGCTCTTGGTGTTCAGGATATTGTTGGGAAATCTGTTGGAACCTCCAATCCGAACAACATGGTGAAAGCAACATTTGATGCGTTTGAGATGTTTGAATCTCCGCGCCATGTAGGAAGCCGTCGCAGCAAGAAGGTTTCTGACGTTATTGTTCGCACAGCTGACCAGGAAAAACAGGCACAGCGGGAAGCAGAAATTGAAGCTCAGGAAAAAGCAGCTGAAGAAAAGCGTAAGGCCAAAGCTGCTAAAGAGGCAGCTGCTGCTGGAGCAAAAGGAAAAGATGCGAAAAAAGAAGATAAAAAATCTTCTGCGAAAGCTAAACCAAAAGCCAAAAAGCCAGCTGCTAAAAAAGAAGATGCAAAAGCTGACTCTAAAGCCAAAGCAGATGACACAAAAAAAGATGACAAGAAAGAGTAAGGATCATGGCGAAGAAAACAGTAATCGTAAAACAAATCCGAAGCCCGATTGGTCGCCCTGCAGATCAGCGTAAAACGCTTGTCGGGTTGGGGCTTAACAAAATGAATCGCACACGTACACTGGAAGATACACCTTCCGTGCGCGGTATGATTAACAAGGTATCCCATCTTGTTGAAGTGGTGGAAGGATAAGACAATGACAGCACTAAACCAGCTAAAAGATAATGAAGGAGCGCGTAAATCCCGCATGCGTGTTGGGCGTGGGGAAGGCTCTGGTAAAGGTAAGACATGTGGTCGCGGCCACAAAGGTCAAAAATCCCGTTCTGGGCCGAAGATTAACGGCTATGAAGGGGGGCAAATGCCATTTTATCAGCGGTTGCCCAAGCGTGGATTTAATAATCCAAACGCTCGCAAATACGCTATCATTAATCTGGATCGCTTGCAGGAGGCTTTTGATGCCGGAAAACTGGACACTTCAAAGCCTGTAACAGAGTCTGTTTTGGTAGAGTCAGGTGTTGTTACCAAGTTGTGTGATGGCGTGCGATTGTTAGGTCGCGGTAAATTTACCGCCAAGGCAACTTTGGAAATCAGCGGGGCGTCTAAATCAGCCGTGGCAGCAGTTGAAAAAGCTGGTGGCAAGGTTAATTTGACTCAACAAAAACAAGAAAAGACTGGTAAAAAGACGGAAAAAAAGGCACAAGTAAAAGAAGAAACCCCAAAAGCTAATGAAGCTAACTAACTTTTTAAAAAGCATATAATCAATGGCCTCCGCTGCTGAACAACTAGCATCAAATATAAATATTGGAGCTTTGGCTAAAGCGTCAGAGCTTAAAAAGCGTATCTGGTTTACACTGGGTGCGCTGATTATCTATCGTCTTGGAACGTTCATCCCAACACCCGGTATTGACCCTGTCATCATGCAGGATGTTTTTCAGCAAAATGCCGGTGGTATTATTGGCATGTTTGACATGCTGGCTGGGGGCGCGTTAAGCCGGATGTCCATTTTTGCTTTAAACATTATGCCTTATATCTCGGCTGCTATTATTATGCAGTTGTTACAGGAAGTTTCTCCTGAGCTAAAAACCTTGAAAAAAGAGGGCGAAGCAGGTAGGCGGAAAATAAACCAGTATACCCGATATGGAACTGTCTTTCTGGCAGCTATTCAAAGTTACGCTATTGCCGTCGGGCTGGAAGGTATGACTGTTCAGGGTGTAGGTTCTGCGGTGATTGATCCGGGACTTTTCTTCCGCGCTGTAACGGTGATTACTCTGACCGGCGGAACAGTCTTTTTGATGTGGTTGGGAGAACAGATCACTGCTCGCGGAGTTGGGAATGGAATTTCGCTGATTATCTTTGCAGGGATTGTGGCTAACCTGCCGGCTGCTGTGGCTCAAACTCTTGAGCTGGGCAGGACAGGTGCTATGTCCACGGGATTTATTTTGATGTTATTTATTGCAGCCATTTCTGTTATTGCCTTTATCGTCTTTATTGAACGTGCTCAAAGACGCGTACTTGTGCAATATCCTAAGCGTCAAATGGGGAATCGGATGATGGGTGGTGATTCCTCTCATATGCCTCTAAAATTGAACACATCCGGGGTTATCCCTCCTATTTTCGCTAGTGCGTTGCTGTTAATGCCAGCAACCATTGCTGGCTTTACAGCGGGTTCAGGACCGGAATGGGTGACGACTGTTTCTACGTTGCTGGGGCATGGACAGCCACTTTATATGATTATTTACGCGGCATTAATTCTGTTTTTTGCCTTTTTCTATACTGCCATTATGTTTAATCCGCAGGATGTTTCAGAAAATTTACGCAAGCACGGCGGCTTTATACCAGGCATTCGTCCTGGCAAGAACACAGCAGACTATTTGGACTATGTTTTGACCCGTATTACAGTTATTGGGGCAATTTATTTGGCAGCCGTGTGTTTGCTTCCTGAATTTCTGATTGCTAACTATTCCGTTCCGTTTTACTTTGGAGGTACAAGTCTTTTAATCGTTGTAACGGTGATGATGGATACAGTTGCTCAGGTTCATTCTCACCTTCTGGCACACCAGTATGAAGGCCTGGTGAAGCGGACAAAATTCCGTGGCCGCAAAGTTATGAGGAAATAGTGCAATGCAGCTGATTCTGCTTGGCCCTGCCGGGGCTGGCAAGGGAACCCAGGCTAGAATCCTACAGGAGGAATACAGCATTCCTCAGCTTTCTACCGGCGAAATGCTCCGCCATGAAGTTAAACTCGCCACACCTTTAGGAAAAGAAATCAAAGAAGCCATGGATAAAGGCCATTTGATTTCAGATGCGATTTTGATTCGTATGATCAAGAATGAAATTGAACAAAGCCACTGTCAGAATGGTTTTATTCTGGATGGATTTCCCCGTACGAAACCCCAGGCTGAAGCCCTGGATTCCATGCTGAAAACACAGGATATGGAACTGGATGCGGTTATTCATCTGGAGGTTGACGAGGAAGCCCTGATTGAACGACTGACTGGCCGCTTTACCTGCGATGAATGCGGAGAAGGGTACCACGTTAAATTTAAGCCTTTAACGGTTGAAGGAATCTGTAATGTGTGTGGATCTACCAGCTTTTCCCGCCGGGATGATGATAACGAAGATGGGATCCGCCGCCGCCTGGAAGCTTTTCGCAAACAAACAGCACCAATCATCCCTTATTACCAAGAAACAGGGAAATTAATTGTTGTTGATGGCATGGAATCTATTGACGTCGTAGCCGCTGAAATAAAAGCAAAATTAAATGAAATTAAGTCAAAATCACGGTTGACATCTTAAAAAAGATCCCTATACTGCGCCTTTCTTACAAGTCTATAGACAAATAACTTGTTGATAAGTGGTTTTTTTAATTAAGGAGAGCACACGTGGCGCGTATTGCAGGTGTTAACATTCCAACAAATAAGCGGGTTGTGATTGCCCTGACCTATATTTTCGGGATCGGGCCGACGCGTTCTAAAGCTATTTGTTCCAAAGCGGGTGTTTCCGAGAGTGTACGTGTAAAAGATCTGACCAACGAAGAAATCGCAAAATTGCGTGATATTATTGACGGTGAGGGCGATACAGCCCCGGTTGAAGGGGATTTGCGCCGTGTTGTTGCAATGAATATCAAGCGTTTGATGGATCTGAAATGTTACCGTGGTCTGCGTCATCGTAACAGACTGCCGGTAAGAGGGCAGCGCACCAGCACAAACGCCCGCACCCGTAAAGGGAAAGCAGTTGCAATTGCAGGTAAGAAAAAAGTGGCTAAGTAATAAAAAGTTTTTATAAGTAGGTTAAAATGGCTAAAGCAGCAAAAACGAAAAAGAAGACGAAAAAGAATATCACCACTGGTGTGGTTTATATTCTTTCAACGTTTAATAACACAATCATCAGCGTAGCAGATGACCAGGGGAATGTTATTGCCCAGGATTCAGCTGGTGCGTGCGGCTTTAAAGGGTCTAGAAAATCTACCCCATTCGCCGGTCAGGTTGCGGGGCAGCGGGTTGCACAAAAAGCTATGGAACATGGCTTAAAACAAGCCCGCGCTGAAGTAAAAGGCCCGGGATCAGGCCGTGAATCTGCCCTTCGGGCCATTCAGGCAGAAGGAATAAACCTAACATCTCTGCGGGACACAACTCCGCTGGCTCACAACGGCTG
>JANQSM010000273.1 GCA_028284025.1 Alphaproteobacteria bacterium
TAACAATTTCACCCTTATCGGCCAGACCCTTGGCAATACCAACCACATATGTCTGGGCTTCATCCACTTCACGCACGCGTACAGGACCCATTGTTTCCATATCTTCACGCAGAATCTTGGCTGCACGCTCGGACATATTCGATAAAAACAGATCCTTGATTTCATCAGAAGAACCTTTAAGAGCACGTCCCAGCTGGTCCTTGTCAACTTCACGCAGAACAGTCTGAATACCGCTGGCATCCAGGCGGGCAAGATCATCAAAGGTGAACATCAAGGCCTTGATCTTCTCGGCTGATTCGGTGCTTCTTTCTTCCAGTGAGGCGATGAAACGTCCTTCAGTATTTCGGTCAAAGGCATTAAAGATTTCTGCCATCATTTCATGTGAATCACGGCGCGATGTTCTGGCCAGGTTGGACATGAATTCTGCCCGTAATGTTTTTTCAACATCCTGTAGGATTTCTTTTTGTACAGGCTCCATGCGTAGCATCCGCATAACCACTTCCATTGAAAAGTTTTCAGGCAGGATGCTTAAAACTTTTGCCGCATGATCAGGCTTTACTTTAGACAAGACCACAGCAACAGTTTGAGGGTATTCATTTTTAAGGTAGTTTGCCAGGATCTCTTCCGAAACGTTCCCAAGCTTGTCCCATAATGTCCGACCGGCAGGGCCACGAATCTCATCCATGATTGAATCGGCCCGGTCTTTATCCAGAATTTTTGAAAGCAAGCGTTCGGTAGTATCATATGATCCTACCAATGCACCGGAATTAGAGAACTGATCCACGAATTCCAAAATCAGAGATTCCACACCTTCAGAATTAATTTTCCCCACACTCGCCATGGTCTGGGATACTTCGCGGATCTCATCATCATGCATCTGGGAGAAAATAGTCGCAGCATATTCTTCCCCGATGGCCATCAGTAAAGTGGCTGCTTTTTCAGGACCGCGTAATTTTTTTAATTCATTTTCAGCCATATTTAAGATCCTCCTGATTCTTCATACAGCCAATTCCGGATAACCGTGGTGGCTTCTTCCGGGTGTTTCTCAATAATTTCGCCAACCTTCTTAATAGAAGAGGCTTTGATCTTTCCTTCGATCTGACGGATGTTGATCATTTCTTCAATTTCATTGTTAGCCGCACCCATCTGTTGTTCAAGCAAGGCCATATTACTGGAAGATCCAGATTTGCTTTCTTCACCAGCCGGAGCACTAGCAGCAGGTGCTGCGGACCCAGCAGCCCCTTGTGGACCTGTCAGAGCAGGGGGAGCGCCAGCTGCCGCAGGCAGGAAGTTCCCGGTAACAGGGTTGTAATCTGCTGTTCCAGCCCGCATTGGCACAGACTCAAATAACTTGGCCACCATGGGTCGGACAACTAATAAAAGGGCAAGGATCCCAACAATGGCGAACACCACCATTTCAATCAGGTTGGCAATGGTATCTTTATCAAGTCCCAGTACGCCAGCTTCCTCAATAACTTCCTCGGAAGTATCCCGCTGGAATTGCATATTCACAATTTCAACTCGGTCGCCACGGTCTTCATCAAAACCGATTGCAGACTTCACAAGAGATTCCATTTGGCTGATTTCTTGTTCTGATCTAGGTTGGTAAACCTGTTCACCATCAGCATTTGGCGTGTAGGTACCGTCTACCAGCACGGCAACGGAAAGGCGGCGAACAATTCCGGTTTCACGGATTTCTTCTTTTACAACTCGTGAAATTTCATAGTTGACGGTTTCTTCCGTACGGCTTTGATTATTAAAGCTGCCGGCACCTCCACCGTCCGCATCTCCTGAAAGTTCAGGGATATTTCCTTGAACACTGACCGTGTTATCACCACCATCACGATCAACACTGTCAGCACGCTCTTCCACAACTTGCGTGGAG
>JANQSM010000105.1 GCA_028284025.1 Alphaproteobacteria bacterium
CGATAGCAAGATCTGCATCCAGGCGCTTTGCAATGCTGCGGGCCCGCACCACTCCACCTACATCTGGCGAAACGATGGTCAGATTGCTGGTTTTATATCTTTCTTTAATGTCTTCCACAAATACCGGAATGGGGCTTAGGTTATCTGTTGGAATGTCAAAAAATCCTTGAATTTGGGCAGCGTGCAGATCCATGGTCAGCACCCGATCGGCACCAGCACCGGTAATCAAATTAGCGACCAGCTTGGCAGAAATGGGTGTTCTGGGGCCAGATTTTCTGTCTTGACGGGCATAGCCATAGTAGGGAATCACAGCAGTAATTCGGCTGGCGGATCCACGTTTTAGCGCATCAATCATGACCAGCAATTCCATCAGGTTGTCATTGGCCGGGTAAGATGTTGACTGGACAGCAAAAACATCTTGTCCACGGACGTTTTCATGAATCTCTACAAACACTTCCATATCAGCAAAGCGCCGTACGCTTGCCTTGGTGATGGGAAGGTTTAAATACGCCGCAACTGCTTCTGCAAAAGGGCGGTTGGAGTTACACGTTACAATTTTCACCAGTCTCTGCTCCTGTTTGATGTCGTTTCGTATGCACTTATATTCCTAAAGGGCACACATTGCAAGTCCAATTACCAAAAAAAATACTATAAAAATTACCGTATATGGCATGTTTTTTCTCATATTTGGTCATGCCACACGCTTTACTATTTCCTGGCTATCCATATAATCCAGATTTAAGTCATTTGCGACAGCTTGATAGGTTACCTTTCCTTGATAAACATTCAAGCCATTCAGAAGATGTGGGTTATTTTTCAACGCAGCCAGACCATTATTGGCCAGTTCCACAACATAAGAAATGGTTGCGTTATTAAGCGCAAATGTAGAGGTCCGAGGCACAGCACCAGGCATATTGGCAACGCAATAATGTACTACGCCTTCTTCCATATAGGTTGGGTTTTCATATGTTGTTGGTCGGCTGGTTTCTGCACATCCACCCTGGTCAATGGCAACATCTACCAATACGGACCCTTCTTGTATAGATTTTAGAATTTGGCGTGAGATTAACTTGGGGGCGGCTGCACCGGGTACCAGTACAGCACCAATTACCATATCCGCTGTCGCACAGTGTTCTGCTATGGCTTCTGCTGTGGCATAAACCGTGTTGATGCGGGTGGAAAAATCATTATCGAGTTGGCGTAAGCGCTCCAGGGATTTATCAACGACTGAAACCCGCGCGCCTAATCCAATCGCCATACGTAATGCTTGTGTACCGACAGTTCCTCCACCAATAATTGTGACTTTGGCCGGTTGAACACCCGGAACACCGCCCAATAGAATACCCAATCCGCCTTGAGCTTTCTCCAGACAATGTGCACCAGCTTGAACAGAAAGCCGTCCGGCGACCTCACTCATTGGCTTTAGCAAGGGTAAATGCCCAAAAGAATCTGTGACAGTTTCGTAGGCAATAGCCGTTGTGCCGGAAGCCATTAAGGCCTCAGCTTGGGGTTTGTCTGCAGACAGGTGCAAAAAGGTAAATAGAATTTGGTTTTCACGCAGCAGGCTGTATTCAGGTTCCAAGGGTTCTTTAACTTTGACCACCATTTCAGCACGCTCAAAAATTTCCTGAGGCGTATCAACAATTTCAGCGCCGGCATCCTGATAGTCCTGATCTGAAATATTCACACCCGCACCGGCACTTTGTTCCACAATAACTTTATGGCCGTGATTGATAAGCTCTCTCACAGACGAAGGTACCAGTCCAACCCGATATTCGTGATTTTTAATTTCTTTTGGAATGCCGACCAGCATAAGAAAACCCGCCTTTATAATTTTGTTACTTTGGGAATATACTGTTACAGCTTTATGACGTCAAACAAATTGCTGAAATTTGACGGGCGTAATCAGGTTCTTTCTGATGCGTTGCACGACGGTAACTATAGAATACATCCGGTTGTTGATAGGTATCTTGTTTAAGCCAATCAACATGTGCAAGCTTTGCATTCGTCAGCTCTCTATAAATCAGGCCAGGCAAATCAAACAGAAAATGGTTTTCCCGCCCACTGTTCTGGAAAAAGGCTGCAAAATCTGGATTCTCATCGGTAAAGCTTTGATGTATTTCAATTCCAACTTCATAGCTTTGCTGTTGAATTGTTGGTCCTATGGCAGCCAGAATATTTTCTCGTCTTGCACCTAAGATTTCCATTTGATCCAGCGTGGCATTAAAGATTTTGCCCAAAGCACCTTTCCAGCCGGCATGGGCGGCTCCGATGGTTTTGCTTGTCGGGTCACAAAATAGAATCGGACAGCAGTCAGCCGTTAAAATGCCCAATCCTATACCGGGTGTGGTAGACACCATTGCGTCTGCCTGAATTTCACGCCCTTTTTGTGGTGTTATAGAATCATCAATGACCACTACTTTATTGCTATGAATTTGGTACAGCGTAATCAGTTTTTCTGGAAGGATATCCAGTTTGCCAGCAACGGTAGCGCGGTTCTCAGCAACGGTTTCTGGATTATCATCTGATCCCATACCACAATTAAGAGAAGTATAAACACCTGTACTTTTACCGCCCTGGCGGGTGAAAAAACCGTGATGAATACAAGGTTGTTTCTGCAAAATGGAGGAGGTAAAGAACATTATCTAAACCCGATCGGCACAGACAGGCTTTTGTTGTTAATGCAGAATGCTTTAAATAAATGCCCCATTTGGTCTTTGCCGATCAGGCGGTCAGTGGCGGAGCGGACGGCCATTCGGGCTTCTCCTTCCACAGCTTTAGCCAGAATATCGGTACGTAAACCAATTCCTAATTGTGATAAAAATCTTGCTTGTGTTGACATATAGGGGATCACATCTCCGGCAGCTTTGGCCAGTAATTCAAAATCTACATGGGCTGTAAGGTCTGCTTCTCCGGGGTGTTCAGTCACCGGGACCATCTCATGCTGGTATATGGCCTGGAATGTATCCCCCACGCCGCTACTTTCATGCCCATAATCAATGATCAGGGCAGAGCCTACATTTTGGGTTAAATCGTGGCCAATTTTCTTAATCAAGTCGCGCGCTGCCGGGCGGTATTCATAAACGGTACCATCTTCAGAATTAAGGACTTTATTAGGGATAAGGTTCATTTCTTTTTCTGTAAGCGGCTGATTAGAAAACGCCAGTTTGTTCTCACTGATGCAGATGCGCCGTTCATGCCATTGGCCATTATGCTTGATAAACTGCTGAAGAGGGAGTACGTCAAAAAATTCATTAGCAACCAGGATAAACGGCTTTTTGGGAATGTCATCGTAGTTTTCATGGAATCTGGGTGAGAATCTTGCCAGGTTCTTGGCTTGCATCTCGCGCAGGACAGGGCTGACCTCCACCATATGCAGGTTAAAAGATTTCATAAAATCCTCATCCCCTTCGCACGCCCGCAAGGCGTCTTTCATAAGCGTGCCACGCCCTCCTCCTAGCTCAATCAGATTGAATCCATCCGGGCTTTTCATTTGCCGCCAGGTACTGATCAGCCAGATGCCAATCAGTTCACCAAAAATCTGGGTCATCTCCGGAGCAGTAATAAAATCCCCCCGCTGGCCCAAGGGGTCTTTGGTCATGTAATATCCATGCTGTGGATGGGTCATGCAGATGGACATATAATCTGCAATTGAAATTGGTCCGTCTTCTTCAATCTTTTGCTTTAGAATGGTAAATATTTCGGTCATAAACCAGCCAAACTCCAAATAAAAACATTGGTAAGGATAATACCTGTCCCATGGTGATGTTTTCAATTATAACCATGTTTTCGATAATAAATCCTAAATGTACATCCGGCTGTCGAAAAAATTCTGCAAAGATGCGTGCCAGGGAGTAACCCGCCAGAAATACGCCACTTAACACACCTGGACGGCTTAAGCTTTTGCGATATGCAGCCAGATAAAACAGCAGCAAAAACAGCACAATTCCCTCAAAAAAGGCCTCATACAACTGACTCGGATGGCGGGGGAGCTCTCCGCCATTGGGAAAGACCATGCCCAAGCTTGATGTGGTTACTCGGCCATACAGTTCCCCATTAATAAAATTGGCGACGCGCCCAAAGAAAAGGCCGATCGGAGCGGCACAGGCAATCAGATCCCCCAGTCGGAAAACCGAAATTTTATTGCGCCAGGCAAACAGGAAAATGACCAATGCCATTCCTAACAAACCGCCGTGGAAGGACATTCCTCCCTGCCATACTTTAAAAGCAGCAATTGGATCATGAAATAAGATCGCGGGCTGATAAAATAACATATAGCCCACCCGTCCCCCCAGGACGATTCCCAGGGTTGCCCAGATCAGAAAATCATCAATATGCTGGCGGGTGATATTGCTTTTTGATCGATTATTCAGCCAAATAATGTAGCGCCACCCCAACAGGATACCTGCCAGATAAGACAGGGAATACCAACGTATGGGTACGGGACCAATTCCAAATAAAGGGCCAATTTCCATGGCAACAGGATCAATTGAGGGGTATTCTAGCACCATTACCAGTAAGGGGTTTGAGTTGTCAAAAATTCTTTAATATATTTTTCTACACCATCTTCCAAAGATGTGAAGCCCTTATCATAGCCTGCTTCTTTTAATTTCTCCATGCTGGCTTCGGTAAAGTACTGATACTTTGGTTTTAAGGCATCTGGCATGCTGATGTACTTGATGTTTTCTGGTTTGTTTAAGGCCTTGAATGTGGCTTTTGCCATATCATTGAAAGATCGGGCTTTGCCGGTTCCAATATTGAAAAGTCCACTGACCTGGGGGTTATCATAAAGCCAAAGCATGACATCTACGCAGTCTCCTACCCAAACGAAGTCGCGCATTTGTGCGCCATCTTTATAATCATCGCGGTAGGATTTAAACAAGTGAGCAATGCCAGAGGTGCTAACCTGTTCATAGAGTTGCACTGTCACACTGCGCTGGCCGCCTTTGTGGTATTCGTTGGGACCATACACATTGAAGAACTTTAAGCCGGCCCACTGGGAGGGGGTTGGATCTTGTTCATCCAGAATCCGGCTGATGCGGCGGTCAAAGATATGCTTGGACCAGCCATAAGCGTTCAAAGGT
>JANQSM010000287.1 GCA_028284025.1 Alphaproteobacteria bacterium
TTTGGAACCGGTCTGATGATGGTGTGTACTTTCGGGGATGGGGAAGACGTGAAAAAGTGGAAACTTGATAAACTAGACACCCGAATTTGTATAACCCCCAATGGCCGGATGACGGATTTGGCAGGGTCTTTTGCCGGGTTGCCGGTGGTAGAAGCGCGCAGTCATATTGTAAAAGCCTTGAAGGAAAAAGAACTGGTTCTGGAGGAAAAAACCGTTGACCAGAATGTATCAGTTGCCGAGCGATCCGGCACACCGGTGGAATTTGTCATGGCACCGCAATGGTTTATCAAGGTACTGGATTTAAAAGAAGAGTTGCTAAAACGCAGTGAAGAGGTGAACTGGTTCCCGCAATATATGAAAGTGCGTCTTGATCAATGGATTGATGGATTAAAATATGACTGGAACATTTCTCGCCAGCGGTTCTACGGCGTGCCGTTTCCAGTGTGGTACACTAAGGATGGCAAGGCGGTCTTGGCACCAGAAGACAGCTTGCCGATTGATCCGGCTGAACAATCTTATCCCGGAACAGATTACAAACCAGAGGATTTGACCGGCGAAGACGATGTCATGGATACCTGGATGACATCTTCTTTAACGCCCCTGATTAATGCCAACTGGGCAGATTCTTCTAATCGAACGGGGGACATGTCCGTTTATCCCATGACCGTGCGTGTGCAGGCATTTGAAATTATCCGCACCTGGTTATTCTATACGCTAATGAAATCAGACGCACACACGGATAGCTTACCCTGGCAGGACGTGATGATTTCTGGCTGGGGATTGAACGAGCAAGGCAAAAAAATCAGCAAGCGTGATTTGGAAAAGTTTACCGATCAACAGGGCTATAATCGCTATAATCCAGAATCTGTGATTGAGAAGTTTGGCGCCGATGCCCTGCGCTATTGGGCCGCGGGTAGCCAGCTGGGTCAAGATTTGAAATACAATGAAAAAGACGTCAAGGCCGGACGCAAGTTGGTGATGAAATTATGGAATGCTGCACGATTCTGCCTGATGCAGCTGGAAGGGTTTGACCCGAAAATGGCAAAAATGGCTGTTGCAGACCGCACTGTAGAAGATAAATGGGTCTTAAGCCAGTTGAACAAAGTAATTGATCGGGCCACCAGCTGTTTTGAAAAGTATGATTATGCGACCGGGCGTGAAGCGCTTGAGAAATTCTTCTGGAATGTATTTTGTGATAATTATCTGGAAATCGTCAAGGACCGTTTCTGGAATCCGGATCGCTATTCAGAGTCCGACCGTCTATCAGCCCAGATTACTTTGTGGGAATCTTTGCGCACAGTTTTGTCGTTGTTTGCACCGTTCATTCCGTTTGTGACAGAAAAATTGTATCAGGAAATTTATAAAGATTATGAGGATGAATCCTCCTTGCATGTGACGGCCTGGCCGCAAGTGCAGAAAGATTGGGAATCTCAAACCAAAGAAATGGATATTATTTTGACGGTGCTGCGGGCGGTGCGGTCCCATCGTACACAACATCAAGTATCACAAAATAAGCAGCTGGC
>JANQSM010000042.1 GCA_028284025.1 Alphaproteobacteria bacterium
ACGTGAACTCTTCCACCACGGGGTTGTGATACGCTGCCCTCAATGATGCTTCATCTTGGTTCGTATCCTGGGTTATAATTAACATCCCATTTGGCCCCAGCATTTTGTGGAGCAATGACAATTTCGCAATTGCATTGGCTTGGCTGCCTTTATGTTCTGGAATATTACCTACGGTACTGCCGGAGAAAAACGCCACGGGCTTTTGCAATAACCCATTCAGCCCATGACACTGATAAAAATCACTACAAATGCCATCAAAGAATAAGCCGGGGAAATTCTCCCGGATTGCCTCAATACTGTCATCAACATATTTCTTGCACACATCAATGGGGATGTAGCCCTGCGGGTTTCTGAAGGCAGAAATCAGCGGCAGGGTTTTCTCTTCAACTGATTTGCGCGATCCCGGCCCCAAATCAATCAAGGTTGCGTTTTCACCAATGACATCGCCAATATCTTTGCTATGGGTTTGCAGAACTTCAATTTCACTGCGACCCAAATAATAACCAGGCACTTTTTCATAAACGAGCGACCACAACTTTGATCCATCCACCAAATCGCCATTAAATTGCGGCTCACCGTACATATACGGCATTAGCACAGCGTCGCCTTCGTTCAAAAAAACACGCAGAACATCCGTTTCAAAATCGGACGGTTGCTTTTTCTCAATTTCTGATAGAACGTTTTGAGTAATATCTGTATCAAATGTCATAACCAAGTCTCCATATAAATTCAAATTGTTGTTTGTATGCTTTTGTTAAAAGGGGATCGTTCACCACAATAATTTGCGGGTTTTCCGTCCAGAGAATAATGGCCAGCTTATCGCCATAAATGTAAAACGGTACATCCAATGACACCGCGTCATCCGGTACGCGGCGATAGCGTGCGTATTCCGCCCCATACACATTTGGGTCAGACTGGCTTAAAATAATACGGTACGCAACTTTGTTTAGCGCACGCATCCGTTCACGATGGCGGGAGCCTAAACCAGCTTTTTCATGCGCTTCCAAAAATTTCTTTTCATCAACGCCCAGCACCAGAAATTCTTCGTCAGTGGTCTTGGCGGTTTCATAAACGTCATCAAAGAACTGTGCATAGCCAGGTTTATCTTTATATACGATAACAAGGTTATCCCGTTCCTGAACACCTGTTGGGGTAAATTCCAGTCCTGCTTTTTCAAACGTCACACGAATGGCTTCAATGGTTTTTTGCCGTGGGCGGGTTGTGCCCAGTTCATATTTTTTAATCGCTTCCACAGACACAATAGCCTTGTCGGCCAGATCTTGTTGAGACCAACCTAACATTGCCCGCGCTGCCCGAAGCTGTTTCGAGGATATTTCCACCATCAATCCTTTTAAGTACGTTATTAGTGCATTTTAACATATTAAAAAGACACTACAAGTGCTTTTTAATACATAAATGGTGCACATTGTGTTGACTTTATAGCTTTAGGTGGATACCATCGTTCCCAGATTGAATACCACACCGATTGGAGACAGGAAATGATGAAACACATCACAGACCTGCAATATTGCAGGTATCTCACCAAGAAATACGGCGAGGCACCGGCGCTGGAAATTTACGCAGCCTTCCCGTGCAAAGACGGCACCGCGCCGGAGCTGTTCGCGGATTATGCCCAAACCTACGGCCTAGGTGAGGCAAATATATTGCCTGCAAAAAAGCGCATCACAGCCGTTGCTTAAACGTGGTGCACCAAAACACGAAGAGGAATAAACAAATGAGCATGAAAAAAATGTCAGAAATGGACAAACGGATTCACCTGCACATCGGCCAGCGGGTGCGCACCCTTCGCATCACCCATGGTATTAGCCAGAAAAAGCTGGGTGAGATTCTGGGCGTGACGTTCCAGCAAGTCCAGAAATATGAAAACGGCCAGAACCGCATCACCACTGATAAACTGATGATTCTATGCGCACATTTTAACATGACCATGGAGCAAATTCTGAACTTTGACTATGTTACTCAGACCGGTCTCCAAACGTCGCCAGACAAGGGGACGAGCAAACTCTTAAAATACTTTTGTGCGATTGAGGATGACCGGCTCCGTGGCAAGTCCATTAAAATCATGCAGGTCTTGGCGGGCTAAGATTAAGAAAAACATCCGGCTTAAGTCAGTAAATGCTTATTGAGCAGGCGTTTCGTCTGCTTTTTTCTCATCAGAAGCGGGCTTGGCAGCTGCTGCCTTTTTAACACCAAAACGCTTGTTAAATTGTGCCAGACGGCCACCTTCCGTAAAGCGTTGTCCGCCACCTGTCCAAGCAGGGTGGGTTAGAGGATCTACCTGTAATTCCATCTTCTCGCCCGCCTTGCCATAAGTAGAGCGTGTTTTAAATTCTGTCCCATCCGTCATCACAACGGTGATTTCATGGTAATCCGGGTGAATGTCCTTTTTCATGTGCGTACCCTTTATCTTTCAAAATATGCAAAAAAATTAAT
>JANQSM010000108.1 GCA_028284025.1 Alphaproteobacteria bacterium
AAGGTTGATTGTTCTAGCTTGAGTTACAGACTTGCGAGATTTCATAAGATTCCCCTACCTATAAGATTGAATATATTATTAATGTTATATTAATTATAATAATATTTCAACAGCAATTTGACATTTGGTTAACAGCCCTATATCTACACAAGTATTTATTGCTTTATAATAAAGCACTTATATGGTATAAAATTTTCCGAAAAGGGTTAGATATATGACATTAAGAGATGGCAGCAGTGTTGATGGTGAACAGCCATCGGTAGATGAGCCTAGCACGGAAAGCACTACAGCTCGGCCATATGAAGAAATGCCTCTCCAGGAACTTATGGATACACTCCATGCAAAAGCGCTAAAGTTTGACTGGGACTTAAGAGATTTTGTTAGCTTACGTATTTTTCTTACAGACAATTTGATACGTAAAATAATTGATGAACGTCTACAGCGTACTGTTTCCCTGGAAATCAAGGAAGATTTTTCTTTTGTTTATGATCCCCCACGCGGAGAGAGTGTTTATAGAGACCTCTTAGGTCTTCTGGCCATGATGACAAAGGATGCCAAGATCACACCCAAACAAGTTAAAGAGCTACTCACCCAAAGCTACCGAGGGACCTTTTTAGCGAAACATGCAAGATCTCGCAAAAGAGTGAAAAATAGACTTATCAAAACTTTCGCAAATAATAGCTTTCTTCAAGGGATTAAAGAATTCCTTAATAGACTCAATCTTTTAGTAGAAAAGGCTTGCGAGAACCCAGATGATGCAAATATCTATAAAGGGCTTACAGTTTTTCAAGCAGAGTATGTTAAAACAATGGGGGTAGGAAAACGTAATGGCGGGACTCGCCCTGTAAGTAAACCCGATGAAACCTATGACCTTGCAGCGGAACTGGTCAGACGTCATAAGGAAATGCCTCAGGGTGAAAAAGAACACACTGAAGCGACTAAGCTTTTATTGGGTATCAATCCCACCCATTTACTTGAAGATGATTTTAAATATGTTCAAGCTATGCGAGAAAGCCGTTTTCATTCACGCTAACCCTTGCAATTAGTCTATTTCTTGGCTAAAGAGGTCACATGACAAACCCAACTGTTCATGCCTTTATTCAAGCACGTATGTCTTCTTCCCGCTTTCCCGGCAAGATGTTAGCTCCTTTTCGCGGTGTTCCCATGGTTAAACAGGTTGTAGAGAGAGCAGCACAGGCGATGGGTGGGATAGAAAACGTAACGGTCTTAACCAGTGAAGAACCCAGTGATAATCCATTGGCTTTTTATTTGGATTCTCAAAATATCCCCTATATACGAGGGCCTCTGCAAAACGTTTATGAGCGCTTTCGACAAGCTGCCCAATCCAAAAAACCAGACTGGTTTGTGCGTATTACCGGAGACAGCCCTTTGCTCTCAGATGAGCTTTTATCCTTTATGGTCAGTCAGATAACAGATGAAGCTGATGTTATATCTAATACATATCGCCGCTCTTTCCCCAAAGGTCAAAGCTTTATGATTCTAAAAACATCCCGCTTTTTAGAGGTGCAAGATAATGAACTCTCAGAAGAGGACCAAGAACATATTGGAATATTCTTTTTTAAGCACCCTGACCGCTTTAACATCATTAACATTTCTAGTGACAAGCCGGAGCTTGCAAAACTGGACATGTCAGTGGACACCCTAGAAAATGCAAAATATCTGGAAGAACATGGAGATGGCATTCTTGATATGGCGTCTCTTACCCTGTCGGTAGACCCTGCGATAAAGGCGGCGTGATGACAATGGCAAAGTTAAACAAAATCCCTTTGGTTGGAGCAGTAATTGGTTTAGGCGTCGGAGAACAGCACGCATTGGCGGTTCATGATGAAGAACGTGCCAAACTGAAATATGTTTTTGACACCAATCCTGAAAAAGCCAAAAGCGTTGCCGATAAAACAGGCAACCCTGCAATAGCTGAAAGCTATGAAGCTATTCTGGCAGATCCGGAAGTTGATTTTATTTGCCTGGCAACCTTTGATCATGATCACTACGATCACGTTTTAATGGGGCTTGCTGCGGGCAAGCATATTTTTGTTGAAAAACCCCTTTGCAGAATAAATACAGAAATTGATTCCATCTACCAGGCCTGGGAAAAAGCTGGAAGGCCAGTAATTGCCTCCAACCTTCCTTTGCGGGCTGCCCCGCTCTACCAATGGCTGCAACAGGAAATTTCTAAAGGCACTTTTGGAACTGTATATGCCTTTGATGGTGACTATCTATATGGTCGCTTGAATAAAATCACCCATGGCTGGCGCAAGGATGTAGAAAATTATTCAGTTATGGAGGGTGGTGGTATCCATTTGATTGATTTGATGACCGGTTTGACCGGCCAGAAGCCAGCAAGCGTGCAAACTATAGGGACGAATATTGCTACTGAGAATACCGATTTTAAATATGATGATTTTATGGCCGCAACTTTTAGCTTTGAAAACGGCATGATCGGGCGTATTTCAGCCAACTTTGGATGTACTCACCCGCACCAACACAGCATGCGTATTTTTGGCACCAAAGCAACCTTCATTATGGATGATGAAGGGCCACGCCTACAAACGGCCCGAGACCCTTACGAGAATGACGTATATGATGGCGCGCCTAAACCAACACCACCTGCCCAAAAGCTTAATTTAGCTGAAAAACCGCCACACAAAGGTGCTCTTATTCCGAAATTTATTGATTTGATTTTACAAGGGGATTGTGATAGCACAGTCCATTCAGAATTTGATCTAATCAGGATCTGCGCTGCTTCTGATGAGTCGCATAAAAAAGGTGATAAAGTAAACATTAAATACACACAACAAAAGGATGAACAGCATCATGAGAGAGATTCCATTCGGGCGCCCCTGGATTGACGACCAGGAAAAATCCAGAGTCATGGATGTTTTAAACGGGCATATCCTGACTCATGGACCGCAAGGAACTGAATTTGAGGAAAAGTTTGCGGCTTTTACTGGCTCTCCTTCCGCTGTCACGACAAGCTCTTGCATGGCATCGTTGCATCTTGCTTCCATCCATTTTGGCCTTGAAGAAGGCGATGAGGTAATCGTTCCGGCCCAGACTCATGTTGCCACAGTCCATGCCATTGAGATTGTTGGCGCCATTCCAGTATTCGTTGATTGTGAGCTTGAGACTGGAAATATTGACATCAACCTAATTGAACAAGCTATTACACCTAAGACCAAGGCTATTTCTCTGGTACATTTTGTTGGTATTCCCGTAGATATGAAAAAGCTGATGCAGCTTGCTGACGCCCATAACCTAATCGTCATTGAAGATTGTGCGATTGCAATTGGCTCTACGGTAGATGGAAAACATGTAGGACTTTGGGGAGACATTGGATGTTTCTCTTTTTATCCCGTCAAACACATCACGACTGGCGAAGGTGGTATGCTGATTTGTAAAGATACAAAGAATGCTGAGGCAATTGCCCACTTCCGCGCCTTTAGCGTAGACCGCAAGCATAATGAGCGTAAGATTCCTGGCGTGTATGATGTTACAGGTGTGGGTCTAAATTACCGTATGAGTGAAATGCAGGCCGCCATGGGCTGTGTGCAGGTAGATAAACTGCCAGATATTCTGAATCGACGTGAAAGAAACTTTAAAGCCTTAAAACAGGGACTCTTAAGTCTGCCAAACATCCATGTGCTGGATTCTCCTGACGCCCGCCTGAAAAACAGCTATTACTGCCTGACCGCAGTACTGCAAGGTAAACTGGCCAGTCAGCGTACTGATTTAATCGAATTTCTGAAATCAAGGCAGATCGGTACCAGTGTGTATTATCCCCAACCGGTACCAAGAATGACTTACTATCAGGAAAAATATGGCTATGATGCCCAAAAGTACAAGAATGCCGCCACGATCAGTGATCATTCAATCGCCCTGCCCGTGGGGCCGCATTTAAATGAAGAAGATATGGCACATATCGTAAACGCAATTGCAGACATGACCCAGGAGAAAGCAGCATGACACAACTTGGTACAGTAAAAGGTAAAAGGATTGCCTTGGTGGGTGGAGGTGGATTCATCGGCCATAATCTTGCTCTTCACCTGAAAAAGCTTGGGGCAACGGTAGACATCGTTGACAGTCTTCAGGTCAATAATCTGTATGCATTTAATCGGGCACAAGCAGACATTGTAAACCGCGATTTTTATATCAAAATAATTAATGAACGCTTGGACTTATTACGAGATGCTGATATTCCACTTCACCTTCAGGATGCCCGTGAATATCATGCATTTTGTTCTATTATGAATGATATCAACCCAGAAATTATCATTCAGTTATCCGCTGTATCACACGCAAATAAATCCAACAAAGACCCGTACAGTACGTTCGACCACAGTTTGCGCACACTGGAAAATGCCCTGGACTGGGCACGCAGTGGGCAGAATATGGAGCATTTCATCTATTTTTCTTCCAGCATGGTATATGGTCACTTCAGTGAAGCGTCCGTTACGGAAGATACCATTTGCAATCCTTTGGGTATTTATGGTGCTTTGAAGTATGCCGGAGAGAAAATGGTTATTGCCTATAATCAGGTATTTGACCTTCCCTACACAATTATTCGCCCATCCGCCTTATATGGAGAAAGATGTGTAAGCCGCCGTGTTGGGCAAATTTTCCTTGAGAATGCTGTTCAAGGCAAAAATGTTACCATCCATGGCGATGGTTCGGATAAGTTGGATTTTACTTACATTGAGGATCTGGTAGAAGGGATTCGCAACTGTATTGAACATCCTAACGCT
>JANQSM010000310.1 GCA_028284025.1 Alphaproteobacteria bacterium
CGTACTCTCTGAAAGCCCAGCGAATTAAACGCTCTGACTCGGTAGATCTGTCGCGTGCGCTGTCAAGGCCATTCACTACCAGAATAACGCGTTTTCTATCTTCTTGTGCGGATCCCACCAGGCCATAGCCAGAAGCTTCCGTATGGCCGGTTTTAACACCATCAGCTCCAATGTTTTTGTACAGCAAAGGATTTCGGTTGCCTTGCTTAATCTCGTTGTACGTATACTCTGTCTCCGCAAACAGGGGATAATATTCAGGAAAGTCGTTTATAAGGTGTCTGGTCAAAATCGCCAGATCTTTCGCCGTTGTTATATGGTCTGGATCTGGCCAGCCGGTAGAGTTTTCAAAATGAGTCGATGTCATGCCCAGTTCTTCTGCCTTGCGGTTCATTTCATCAGCAAAGGATTCTTCACTGCCCATCAACCCTTCTGCCAGAACGATGCAGGCATCATTTCCTGATTGTACAATGATGCCATACAATAGATCTTTCACCTTTACACGCTTGCCAACTTCGACGAACATTTTAGACCCGCCCTTGCGCCAAGCTTTTTCGCTGACTTCAAATGTATCGTCCATTTTTAAACGGCCATCCTTTAGATGCTCGAATAGAATATAGATCGTCATAATTTTACTCATTGAGGCGGGGTACATAATCTCATCAGAGTTTTTATTCAGTAAAATTGTACCGGTTGTCGCGTCCACAATCAGCGCATGAGACGCATCTGTTGGAATGGCAAAAGCAGAATTTTGTAACGTAAGTAAAACGAAAAAAGCAGTTAGAACGGTTTTTAAGACTATTCTTTTCAAGAAAAAATCTCCCTCAATTTTATGCATCCTTAATCATGGATAATCTGTGCATGATTATGACCGTATTGCGCAACCTGTGCAAGCAATTGATTTGCCTGCTCCTTGGATGAAAAAGGTCCAACTCTTACCCGGTATAAAGATTCTCCGTTCACAAATGCTTGCGAAACCCTAACCATATCTTGTGGTGCGAATGAAGCCAAGGCTGACCGGGCTTTATTAGCGTTTTTAGCATTGCTAAATGCCCCCGCCTGGATAAATATTTGCTTATCCGGTTTTATTGTTGGGCGATGTGCCGTATTGATGGCAGAGGGCTTTGGAGCCGGTTTGGGGAAAAGTTGTGCATAACTTGGGGCTCCAGGGATATTTTCAAATAAAGCTAATGTTTCTTCTTGCATTAGCTCAACCTGAACTTTCGCAAGGCCTTTTTTATCCATATCCAAGGATTTAGCCGCCGCATAAGACAAATCTATGATGCGGTTACCCACAAATGGCCCCCGATCATTAATACGAACCTTTATAAAACGACCATTTTCAAGGTTGGTAACCTTCACAACACTAGGCAATGGAAGGGTTTTATGGGCTGCGGTGTACGCATGTTTATTGTAAACCTCCCCATTTGCAGTGTATTTTCCATGAAAATTAGGGCCATACCAGGAAGCAATACCAATTTTATTGTACCCCATCTCAACCCTCGGAACATGCCACTGGCCGGCGATTTTGTAAGGACTTCCAAGCTTGTATGGCCTGGGTCCACTGTCTCTTCCCATAGACTTTATAGTATGGGCAACGAACCGTGTCTCTGAACAGCCAGAAATTGAAATAGGCAATAAAATCAGGAAGATAAATGTGGTAAATAATGCTCTTGATAAACTATTCATCCTAAGGCACCTCAGCAGTTATAAATTATTGAAAAGTCATACTTAATTGCTCATTTTTATTGGATTTATTGTACCGTGTTCCAATTCTGTCGGCAAGTGTCCCTACCGCAATAGCAAAAAAGTCCGATTTATTCCACTTGAGTGTTGTATCAAAGTTACTGTAAACCATGTAGGCACTACCGCCCTCGGTGGTAACTATGCGGGCATCCAAATCTCGCGATGGCAAATTTTTGCCATTTTCTTTTCTCACCCCTAGTTTTTGCCATTCAGAAATTGGCTTTTTAACATCGTTTTCAGCAAACTTCTTGTTAAAACGAGCGGGTAGTTTTACTTCTCTCCCCCAGGTTTCATCCACTTTCCAGCCAGATCTGGAAAGATAATTGGCGATAGAAGCAAATACATCTTCTTTTGTACCCCAAATATCTTTGTGGCCATCACCGTTATAATCTACAGCAAAGCGATTAAAACTGGAGGGCATAAACTGGCATTGGCCCATAGCCCCTGCCCAGGAGCCTTTCATCTCTGTCGGACCAATATGCCCTTCTTGTTGAATCTTAAGCGCGTTTACAAGCTCTTTTTTGAAGTATTTCTCACGCCGACCATCCCAGATCAACGTAGAAAGAGCTGATACCACGTTATAGCCACCGCTGACACGCCCAAAATCCGTTTCAATGCCCCACAAAGCGACAATAAACCGGGGCTGTACTTTATATTTATCTGCAATCTCATTAAGCAGTTCACGATTTTCTGCAACCCGTTGCCGGGCTTTTTTAACGCGCACATCAGAAACAGTTCGAGATAGATATTGTTGCAGGGTTAAAGTGAATTCTGGCTGGTTTCGATCTAGTTCAATAATCCGGGTAATAGGTTTATTTGTTTCCCGGAAAGCCTTATCAACAACCCGCTGGTTTATTCCCTGATCAACAAGATAGGGTTTCAGGTCTTCTTGCACCCAAAGAATAAAGCTTTTACTTCGTTCAACTGTAGGAGAAAGATCTGCTGGATTCTCTTCCTTGGCAGAAAGCATTAAAGGAGTTGAAAATATAAAGGAAAACGCAATGGCGAACGCCAGCACGGCACGATACTGTTTCATAACAAACCTCATGTAATTTTAACAATGCAACACTTGATATATTGCCATGATGTTGCGATGCTGTCCATGAAGAAAGCAGGTAACCCACATGTCATATTCCCATAAAAAGTTTATCTACCACACCGTGACGTTTTGTGGCGTTGGGAGTCATGCCCCACGGGTACCGGGTACATTCGGCAGCCTGGCAGCCATTGTGCCTGGAACATTGCTTTTGTATCTGGGCGGATTTCCTGCCCTTTTTATTGCCACTCTTTTAGTCTTTGGCTTGGGCTGGTATGCGACATCTCAATATATTCAAGGCTTAAAAAATAAGGACGCATCGGAAATCGTTGTGGATGAAGTCATAGGCATGTGGATTGCTATGATGCCAATAAACCTGGATCTTTCCAGTGTTATCTTAGCTTTTGTGCTTTTCCGCTTTTTTGATATTGCAAAACCTTGGCCAGTAAGCTGGGCTGATCGTAAGCACAATACATTTGGGATTATTTTTGATGATGTGTTAGCTGGCCTTTTATCTGCGCTGTGCGTAAATATTATTTATGAGCAACGCCTGTTTTATGATTTGGGAATTTATTAAATGTTTTCAGCTGAAATTCTACAAAAATCTGAACAAGTCATCCATCTGTTCAATAAAGAAGGCATAAAAATTGTCACTGCCGAATCTTGCACGGGCGGGCTAATTTCTGGTGCTCTTACAGCTATCGCTGGTTCTTCTAATGTGGTGGAAGGTGGGTATGTTACTTATAGTAATGAAAAGAAAATGGCGGACCTGGGAGTGCGCCCAACAACACTTGAAAATCATGGAGCTGTGAGCCTGCAAACAGCAGCAGAAATGGCTATGGGTGCCCTTGAACGGGTCAAAAAATACCATAATGAGGCAGCAAAAATTATCAGCCTTTCTGTTACCGGTATTGCCGGACCTGCTGGCGGAAGTAAGGAAAAGCCTGTTGGGCTGGTGTATATTGGATTTGCATTTAATTGGGATTCAGATCAAACAAAAACACAAGAATTTAATTTTACTGGTGATCGGAATAGTATCCGTGAGCAAACCATTCTCGCCGTCCTGGATTTGCTGGCAAAGGTTCGTATTTAGTTTGCATCGCCATGTGCATTGACGAAATCAAACCAGTCCTGGTCATTTTCATGGCCGTCGCAATTCGCGTCTGCGGGCTTAAAGACAATACTAATTTCTTCCTCTTCTTCCTTGTCATCTTGCCTGGCTGCGTTTAATCGAACCAGTAAACGTAGGCGTTCAATTTCATTGCGTGCCTGAGCAGTACGGCCACCGTTAAGAAGAGCATCAGCTGAAGAAACCTTAGCGTCAGTTTTCTCTGTGGAAAGCGTTTTTGAATGTACTTTTTCTACAGCTTTGCTTTTAGGGGCTTCAACAATTTTATCTTCAGGATTTGCAGAAATATCTAGCGGTTTTTCGCTTTCTGGCTGCCAGTGAATATCATTTTTTGGTAATGGGGCGGACTGTTTCATCGCAACACTGCTTTTACTGCCTAGTACGTTTTGACCTTTACTGAGTAAAGATTTAATTTTGGCAGAAGTGTGAACGTACGCATTCATCATCATTTTGCCGCCAATAGTTGTTTTTCTAATAATTTTACCCGCTTTTTTGACTCCGACAGGGGCTTTCAATAAATTTTCCAATTTAAAGTGTTTTGAATTTAAAGCCCCATGGGTGGGTACTACTTTTTCTTCTTTTGTGGAATCTGGATTGACATGAGTATCTGCCTCAGCCTCAACTTCCTCTCCACGGGAGATCAGGAATGTTGGGGTTTTACCGTTTTCTTGAAGAATCTCGACGTTTAATTTGCTCTCATTAGCCTTTAGCAAGTTCTTTTTCTTTTTATGAGCTGGTGGCGCACCCTCTTCTTCCACAGGCGGTATGACTTCCTCTTCCTCAGAGAACTCTACACCCCCTGGCCCACCTGGGCGGAAATATGCATTAAAGAATTCTGCCCAGTCACTATCATTTAGGTAATTATCAAAGAAGATATCACCTATAAAAAGTTTCAGATTCGGGTGAAGAGCTAAAAGTTCATATAAATTCTTATCCAGGTCTTGATCCGGGATTTGTTCAATCATTGCCCGACAGCGAAGACTGGAGGCAATTTCAGGTGAATATGTAGCATATGTTCGTTGGCGCAGCTCAAAGCCAGGCATAAAGCCATCACTTTGCCGATAAGTATTATCTACTTCATTTTGCAATGCAAATGTTTGAGCTTCCAAGATGCCAGCTGGCAGTGTTTCTCTAATCCAGTCTAAGACATTACGCCCATCCCCTTCTTCAACCTCATCAGGAGCAAACAGCGCTAAATCAACAGCACTCTGATGAAAAGTTGCTTGGGTTCCTCCTAAAATGTGGATTCCAACCAGCTTGAAAACACCATCATCAATGATAAAAGTTCCACCTCCTGAATCTCCAAGCAGAGTCGCATTGCCATAAGGTGTAAAATCATTATTTTCATAAGGTGCTTGCTGGGTCCCCAGCATCGGTGGTTCAAGGTATCTCCAGATGCTCCCGGTGGAAGCCTCTGCAACAATGCTCAATCCATATTGAATCGGCTTACGTACTGAATCAGGATTATTCCAGAAATCAGCGATTTGCAAGCCTCTCACGCCCCCACCATTCTCATTATCGCCAAATTCGTATTGATTTATGCCAAGGGTACCTCCCCCAGCAATTAGAGCTATTTCTCCACGTGTGTTGCTTTCGCTATCCATTGGTCGGCGATCGGTTAATTGACAAGGAAATACATCACCCGCTATCAATGTTGGGTTCCCACTCGTACTCATGATAGCAATATCTTTAGTAGAGCTTATCGTTTCTCTGATAATAGTTGTTGAGAAGAGATCCCCTGCCTTATTGAAGAAAATGATTTTATTTCCGCGTGAAGCGGTAGAATGTCTGGCACCTAACCAGTAAGCCGTGTCAGTCGTTTCATCATATGCTATAAGCGTTACGGTTCCTGACACAATATCCCCAGGTAGCCCGTAAAATGGGTTTGAAGGATCTTGCGTATCATTATTGGGGTTTGGACTATCTATAATTATTTTTCCTGTACAGTTTGGCAAATCTCCTGTGATCACAGGATCTAGTGTGTGTCCATCTTCATTAGGTAAGACTGCTAAACTATTTGCCTTAAGTGGAAAAATAAATAGTGCAACAATTGCCAGAATGGCTGCCAGAGCAGGAGAAGTTCTTGAAGTCATTTTTTTCCTTCCGTGCTTCTTTGTTTAAAAAAGAAACAACTTCCCCTATCATTAAAGTTTGACTAATAAAGATTAACAAATGGTTAACAAAGTCGATAGCGTCATGTTTTTTAAACATTTTATATTAAATTACAGAAAATACAGGAAAGAAAAAAGGCTTGCATCGTAGTATGCAAGCCTTTTAGAACTGACAAATATTATTCTTTAAAGATACAATCTAGATTGCCTTGAAGTATGCGTTGAAAAACTCAAAGGCATCTTGCTGATTGCTATATCCATTACAATTAAAGTCAACGTTATCAAACCCTATTCCGGCTTCATTCATGAAATCGAACCAGTCTTGATCATTGACATTTCCGTCTAGATTAAAGTCTGCCGCATCAATAAATGTTGTGCTACTTTGAATTATCTCACACCGTGAGCGCTGCTCTGTTGGTTCATCAACAACAACATCATCATCACTTCCTTGACCTACATCGGTTTCATTGTCTCCGCTATCATTGGAATCACCTGTATTGTCTTCCTCTACGGGCGGGACAAATTCTTGTGAAATGGTATTGTTATCATCATGATCCAAAATCCATTGCTTTATCCCTGGTGAATTAATACTCAAACCCCCAGTAAAACTGCCATAGTAAGCTATTGTCGGAGAGCCAGCATTTGTTGCAATTGCTGCGACATCAATGGTTCCATCTTCTTGAAGAACTCCCATTAATCCACCTGAGTCATGATCTAGCGCCTGTCCTTCAACAGATAAAGCCTGGTTGGTAGAAGGATTATCGAAATAAGTTATCAAAAACCCACCAGATGATGTCAGTGTATTTTCTGCATATGTAATAGGCTCATTTAGAAGAGAACGGGAATTTCCTATGCCCATATATCCATCATCACTTCCATAGGTTTCTCCACGGGTAAGTCCAGCACCCGCCAAAATAACGCGATCGCCTACTGCGGGATCACTATCCGCAAGGCCATACCAGCAATGCTGCCCCTCCAAAACATCAGAAACCTTATCGCTCAATTTAAGAAGTTTTAAGTCTGCTGTAGGGTGCCGATGTTCGGAAGAAATTCTAATAAGTTTGGGTGAATGGTCTCCGTCTTCTACCATTACGTAATTACCGGGACTGCTTCCTCCAACATGGCCGGCAGTTAACACGTCATCCTCACCGACTAAAACGCCACTGCCGCGAATTCTATCCTGGGCAGCTCGTACAATCTTAACGGTACATTTTTGATGGTCTTGCAGCTGTAAATCCCCTCCCGGTTCAACAACCACGGCGGATGCTGAAAATGGTGCTGCGAAAAGTGCGCCTGCAAAAATTAGGGATTTTAGTGAATTGAAACGTGACATTTTCTGCCTCCCCATTATGATT
>JANQSM010000312.1 GCA_028284025.1 Alphaproteobacteria bacterium
CTTGCTTAAAAGCCTTGATGAAAGGATTCGGCGGCGGCGGACCCGGAGACGGCCTGCCACCAATGGGTGGAGGTGGAATGCCTCCAGGCGGTGGATTTCCGCCGTTTAATTAAAAACTGAGGTTCACTTAATTTCGTAACAGTAACAAAGGAGAAAAACCATGGCATTAAGACTAAGATTATCGCGGGGAGGATCAAAGAAGCGTCCATTTTACCGAATTGTGGTGGCAGAAAAATCTGCACCAAGAGATGGTCGCTATATTGAACGTTTGGGCGTATACAACCCCTTGCTTCCCAAAGATCACGAGGATCGTGTAAAACTGCAGTCAGAGCGTATCAAGCACTGGTTGGGTGTGGGGGCGTTGCCTTCGGATCGTGTGGCTCGCTTTTTAGGGGAAGCTAAAATTATTCCGATGCCGGAACAGCGCAATAACCCTCAAAAAGCCAAGCCGAAAGCCAAGGCGCAAGAGCGTTTGGCTGAGAAAGAAGAAAAAGCTAACGCACCGGCAGAAGCACCAGCGGAACAGGCCGAAGCACCTGTAGAAGCTTCAGCAGAAGCGGCAGAAGCGGCACCAGCTGACGCAGCAGCACCAGCGGAAGAGAAACCAGCAGAAGCTGCGGCGGAAGAGAAACCAGCAGAAGCTGCGGCTGAGGAAGAAAAGAAGGCGGAATAGCCTTTTTTACCACCCTCATCCTTCGGCATGCTCAGGATGAGGGGAAAGGGAATCATACCTCATGGTGAGCTTGTCGAACCATGAGGGGACAGCTTGGTAATAAATGTCGAAACAGAAAAAGATCTGTGTTGGCCAGGTGGGCGCCCCACACGGGGTCAAGGGCGATGTGCGCCTGATGAGCTTTATGCAAGAGCCGGACGATATTGTAGCCTATGGCAGGCTTATGGATGAGACTGGCAAAGCCTATACGCTTGTTTTAAAAGGTCATCATAAAGATAAGCTGATTGTGGCGATTGAAGGTGTTGATAGCCGTGAGGCCGCACAGCATTTGACTAATATGAAACTATATCTGGATCGGGCTGCTTTACCTGCCTTGGAAGATGACGGCACGTTTTATCAGGAAGATTTGGTAGGATTAACGGTTCGTGATCTGGATGGAAAAGATATAGGCGACGTTATTGCTGTTCACAATTTTGGGGCGGGAGATTTACTGGAAGTGCGTTTTACTAACGGTGAGCAGGAATATATTTCTTTCACGCAAGATACGGTACCAGAAGTGGATCTGGAAACGGGCTTTTTAATTTACCAACCCCCGGAAATGGTGGAAACAAAAGAGAAGGCGGGTCATGACCTGGACAGTTAACATTCTAACGCTTTTTCCAGAGATGTTTCCTGGCACCCTGGGCCAATCACTGGCGGGTCAGGGGTTGGAGAAAGGTTTGTGGCAGCTAAATGTTGTCAATATGCGTAATTTTGCTGAAGACAAGCACCAGACGGTGGATGATATTCCCTACGGAGGGGGGGCCGGGATGGTTTTAAAGCCAGATGTGGTGGCCAAAGCTATTGAATCTTTGGGTGATAATCTGGGAGAGCTGATTTACCTTTCCCCCCGTGGCCAGCCGTTCGATCAGCAGCAGGCAAAAAAAATGGCAAAAAAAACAACAATAACCTTGATTTGTGGTCGATATGAAGGTATAGATGAGCGCGTTTTGGAACATTTCTCGGCGCGCGAGTTAAGCATCGGGGATTATGTTCTTTCCGGTGGGGAGGTTGCAGCCCAGGTAGTAATGGATGCCTGCATCCGGTTGATCCCGGAAATCATGGGGTCGCAAGATACCCTGACGGAAGAAAGTTTTGAAAACGGCTTGCTGGAGTATCCGCACTATACCCGCCCGCAACTTTGGGCTGGTAAAAAAGTACCGGATGTGCTTTTATCCGGCCACCACGGTGAAATTAAAAAGTGGCGGCAGGAACAAGCCGAAGATTTAACCAAGACACGTCGGCCAGATTTATGGCAGGCACATGTTGAGGCAAACAAGAACGAGTAACAGGAAACAAGGTGGTGAGAGATGAATACGCTCCAGCAATTTGAACAAGATCAATTGAACAAGCTTGTAGAAGCCAAGCCGGTGCCAGAATTTGCCGCCGGAGACACGTTGCGTGTGAATGTGCGCATTGTAGAAGGTTCTAATGAACGTGTGCAGGCGTTTGAAGGGGTTTGTATTGCCCGCAAGAATGCCGGCTTGAATTCAAGTTTTACCGTGCGCAAAATTTCTTACGGTGAGGGTGTAG
>JANQSM010000314.1 GCA_028284025.1 Alphaproteobacteria bacterium
AAATGCCATGAGCACAAAAGCAGAAAGAGCAATTTTGGGAAGCAAATGCGCAATGACGTAGACGCCTACAATTTGCGGATCCTCCACGTTTATCATTCCTTGCTGCACAAGATCTGCACCAACAAACCCAAGAAGAGATAGAATAATTGGTACTAACCCAAACAAAAGCCCGCCGTATATAAATACTTTTAGTACATTTTCCCTCTTAACCGACATGGCCCGCTGAAAAAACTGCTGGTCTCCGATTGGCCCTGCGATAAGGCTAATGGTCATAGGGATACCCATTGTGAAGGCAATCCATGGATCAAAAAGAGAATTATATTCTCCGGTAACACCGCCTAAGCCATTTAGAACTGTTCCAATACCACCGGACTCAGAAATTACCCAGGGGACAAGCAGAACCCCTAGTCCCAAAATCATCAACATTTGTATTACATCTGTAAACACAGATGCCTTCATCCCACTGATAAGAGAATACGCAAGAGCAATAAGAGACATTCCAATAATCGCCGTATCAATATTCAGCCCACTGACAGCAGCCAGAAGAGTTCCTCCTGCCAATGCATTAATAATGATTGCACCCAGTTGGTATCCAAAAAATATTGCTAGAAAAGCCAGATGAGTTGATTTATTTCCTTTAAATCTTAAGGCAATAAACTCCGGCAATGTATACCCGTTTGGCATCAACTTCCGAAGTCGTAAGGCAACGGGTGCAAATACAAAAAAACAAAGAATGTTTGGAAACGTAAACCAGAAGATACCTGGTAGACCAAGGTTATAAGCCTGCATAGAACAAATAAAAATAGCAGGTGCCCAAACCCAGCTAACAGCAATACTAAACGCTCCCTGCCAAACGCCGACTTTTCGGTCAGCAACTAAGAACCCCTCTGCATGATGTTCCTGATGAGTACGAAACCACACCGAAGCGATTATTACCACACCGAAAGAAATAAGAAGGGCCATGCCTTCCTGAGGTGTCAAAAAATTCATGCTTAAATTAAGCCATTGTTTATATTTCTTTGTAAAGTAAAAAGCCGCAAACTGCTTGACTGTTTGCGAAAGAATGCTAGGGTGGCGTTCCTCTTAGGAGGGATACGAGGTATCGGTATGAAAAAGTTGTATGTCAAAACCTTTGGTTGCCAGATGAATGTCTATGATTCCCGCCGGATGATGGATGTACTGGGCAATTTAGGATATCAAACCGTAGATACCCCTGATGATGCTGATCTGGTGATTTTAAACACCTGCCATATCCGTGAAAAAGCCGCAGAAAAAGTATATTCTGATCTGGGGAGATTACACATTTTACAGCAAAAGAAGCGTGATGCCGGAAACAGTGAGATGTCTTTAGCCGTGGCTGGATGTGTCGCACAGGCTGAGGGAGGCGAGATTTTCCGCCGCGCCCCTTACGTTGACATGGTGTTTGGCCCACAGACATATCATCGCTTGCCAGAAATGGTAACGCGGTTGGAGCGCGCCAAACTTAAAAAGCAAGGTAAAGCATATCAAAGTGCCACGATTCTGGATACTGACTTCCCCGTTGAGAAAAAATTTGATTATCTGCCCGAAGAGTCCACCAACCAAGGGGTATCAGCATTTTTATCAATCCAGGAAGGCTGTGATAAATTCTGCACATTTTGCGTGGTGCCGTATACCCGTGGTGCGGAAGCTTCCCGTCCGGTGGCAGATGTTTTGAAAGAAGCCAAAAACCTGATCCGCGCTGGAGCTAAAGAAATCAATGTTTTGGGTCAGAATGTAAACGCTTATCATGGCGAATCCCCGGACGGAAAATCCGAATGGAACCTGGGCCAGTTGTTGTTTGCTCTGGCTGATCTTCCCGGATTAGAAAGATTGCGGTATACCACATCACATCCCAAAGATATGCATGACCAATTGTATGAAGCTCATGCCAAGCTGCCCAATTTGATGCCCTATTTGCATTTGCCTGTACAGGCCGGGTCAGACCGCATTTTACAAGAAATGAATCGTAAGCACACCGCAGACGAGTTTCGCGCCATTGCCGAACGGCTGCGTGATGTGCGCCCGGATATCGCGTTTTCAACTGATATCATTGTGGGCTTTCCCGGCGAATCTGACCGAGATT